>JBBDHW010000009.1 GCA_040880805.1 Acidimicrobiia bacterium
CGTGAACAGGAAGATCGTGCAGGCAATCACCGTCAACCGGTCGAGGTTCCGCTCTACCACCGTGGAGCCCGCCATGGAGCCGCCCAGCGAGCCGCCTCCGAACATGTCCGAGAGGCCCCCGCCACGGCCTGAGTGCAGCAGGATCAGGAAGATCAGCATCAGTGCGACGGCGACGTCGATGACGACCAGGAGCGTATTGAGCATCGTGTCCCGTTTCTCCGGTTTTCGGCCTACTCGGGAGCAACCAGTGTACCCCCCACGCACCCACATTCCCGCTCACGGTGCTGCGCACCGGGCCGCTGGGCCACCCCTCGCTGCGCCCGCAGGATACCTGCGGCGCCGACGCTCGGGCCTGCTGTCAGCGGCGGTACTGCACGATGCGCGCGAAGTCGTCGGGGTCGAGGGAGGCGCCGCCCACCAGCGCCCCGTCGATCTCTGGCATGGCCATCAGATCGGCGGCGTTGCCGGGCTTCACGCTCCCCCCGTACTGGATGCGGACGGCCTGTGCAGTCGTGTCCCCGTAGAGATCGCGGAGCGCGCCACGGACCACGCCACAGGTCTCGTTCGCGTCGTCGGGCGTTGCGTTGCGACCTGTCCCGATCGCCCAGATCGGCTCGTACGCGACGACGCACTCGGCGGCCTCCGCGGCCTTCACCCCGGCGAACGCGGCACGCGCCTGCGAGCTCACGCGCTCCGAGGTCGCGCCGGCTTCTCGCTCGTCGAGCGTCTCGCCGACACAGACGATCGGCGTCATCCCGTGCTTCATCACCGCGCGCAGTTTCCGGTTGACCACCTCGTCGGTCTCCCCGAATAGCTGTCGTCGCTCGGAGTGTCCGACGATCACGTACCGCACGTTGAGCTTGGCCAGCATCACGGGGCTCACCTCACCCGTGAACGCGCCCTCGTTCTCCCAGTGGCAGTTCTGCGCGCCGAGCCGGATCGACAAGCGGTCGCTGTCGATCAACGTCTGGAGCGTGCGGAGGTCCGTGAACGGCGCGCACACCACTACCTCGTTCGCCTCGTAGTCGGCTTTGTCGAGCCGGTAGGAGAGCTTCTGCACAACCTGGATCGCGACGAGGTGGTCGTGGTGCATCTTCCAGTTGCCGGCAATCACCGGCATGCGTCCGACCGTCGATGACTGGCCCATCAGTCGCGTTCCTTCTCCCGCAGCGCGGCAAGCCCCGGCAGATCGCCGTGCTCGATGAACTCGATCGACGCGCCACCCCCCGTGCTCACGTGATCGATCTTGTCGGCGAGGCCCATCTGACGAATCGCGGCTGCGCTGTCCCCGCCGCCGACCACGGTGAAGCCGCGCGTCGCGGCGACCGCCTCGGCAACCGCGCGCGTCCCCGCCGCGAACGGGGCCACCTCGAACACTCCCATCGGTCCGTTCCAGAGCACCGTGGCCGCGCCGGCCAGCTCGTCGGAGTAGATCGCCGCGGTCTCGGGCCCGATGTCGAGGCCTTTCCACCCATCCGGGATCGCGCCGGCAGGGACGATGCGGATTTCGGCATCGGCGCTCGCGTCGCGGGCGATCACGATGTCGACGGGGATCCGCACGCGTCCGGTGTCGAGCACCCGACGACACTCGTCGACGAACTGCGGTTCAACGAGTGAGTCACCGAACCGCTTCCCCTGCGCGAGCAGGAACGTGAACGCCATCGCGCCGCCGACGAGAACGGTGTCGCAGCGGTCGAGCAACGCGTCGATCACGCCGAGCTTGTCACCTACCTTGGCTCCACCGAGCACCACTACGAAGGGGTGCTTTGCGCCGTCCAGCAGGCCCGACAGGACCTCCACTTCGCGGACAAGCAGACGACCTCCTGCGTGCGGCAACACACGGGGCGGCCCCACGATCGACGCATGCTCCCGGTGCGAGGCCCCGAACGCCTCGTTCACGTACACATCGGCGAGCCCGGCGAGGTTGGTGCAGAACGCGGGGTCGCACGCAGTCTCGCCGGGATCGAAGCGCAGGTTCTCGAGCATGACGACGTCACCCGCCGCCGACGACGCCACCAACGGCTCGACGCGCGGGCCGGTCACCCCGGGCGCGAGCAGCACCTCACACCGCAGCAGCTCGCCGAGCCGCGCCGCGACCGGTGCCAGCGAAAGGCGCGGGTCGGGTTTGCCGCCCGGCCGGCCGAGGTGACCGCATGTCACCACCACCGCATGCCGGTCACGTAGCCACTCGATGGTCGGGAGTGCGGTGGCGATGCGCAGATCGTCGTCGATCTGACCGTCGGTCAACGGAACGTTGAAATCGACGCGCACCAGCACCCGCGTCCCCCGCTCGATCGTGAGGTCTTCGAGGCGCGGGAGGTCGACGGTCACTCGCCGACGAAGGCGACGAGATCGACGAGTCGGTTCGAGTATCCCCACTCGTTGTCGTACCAACCGAGCACCTTCACCATGCGACCGTTCGCCATAGTGTCGACCGCGGAGAAGATGCACGACGCAGGGTTGCCGACGATGTCGGCCGACACGAGCTGCTCCTCGGTGTACTCGAGCACGCCACGGTACGACTTGTCGTTGGCCGCTTCCTCGAACGCGGCATTCACCGCATCGACCGATGCTTCCTCGGCGAGGTTCGCGGAGAGGTCGGTGATCGAGCCGGTGGGCGTGGGTACACGGAGTGCCGTGCCGTCGAGCCGCCCCTTGAGCTCCGGGAGCACGAGCCCGATCGCGCGCGCGGCGCCGGTGCTGCTCGGGATGATCGAGAGACCCGCGGCGCGCATGCGGCGCAGGTCGGGCTTGCCGCCTCCGCTCGGGCTGGCGAGGTCGACCAACGACTGGTCGCTCGTGTAGGCGTGGACCGTCGTCATGAGCCCCTGCTCGATCCCGAACTTGTCGTTCAGAACCTTGGCCAGCGGTGCGAGACAGTTCGTGGTGCACGACGCGTTCGAGATCACGACGTCTTTCGAGGGGTCGAACACGGCGTCGTTCACGCCCATGCAGATCGTCGCGTCGGCGTCACCGCTCGGCGCGGTGACGATCACGCGCTTCGCGCCACCCCTGAGGTGGCCTGCGGCTTTGTCCCGCGCTGTGAAATGGCGCGCCGACTCGATGACAACGTCCACGCCGTGCTCGGCCCACGGGATCTTGGTGGGATCGTCGTACTCGAGTTTGCGGACTTCGTGACCGCCGACGACGAAGCCGGTGCCGGTGACGGCGACTTCTTGAGCGAGGTTCCCGCCGATCGAGTCGTGCTTCAGGAGGAACGCCATGGTCTCGCTGTCACCGAACGGGTCGTTGACCGCGACGAGGTCGACGTTGGCGTCCGCTCGGCGGTCGAGCAGCGCCCGGTAAAACGAGCGTCCGATCCGCCCGAAGCCATTGATCCCGACACGAACCGCCATTGGTCCTCCCTTGGGTTCCAACCGACTACAGCAGAGCGTGCAGCGCCTGCGCCAACTGTCGCGGGCCGTGGGCGAGGCCATGGGGCCGCGCCACTCGGGCGCCAATCGGCTCGACACCGAGCGACCGCACCGCCTCGGTCGACACCGCAAGCGCGCCGTCCTGCGCGTACAGGAAGGTGTCCACCCGCGCGCCGTGGTCGAGGACGGCGCGTAAGTGGTCGGTACCGTCGAGACCGGCGGTCTCCGGGAGCTGCGGCCGCAGGTTGGCCACCTGGACGACCCGCGCCGGCGTAGCCGCGATCGCGCGACGCAGGTCGTCGACGCAGAGCACGGGCAGCAGGCTGGTGTACAGCGAGCCGGGCGCGAGCACCACCTGATCGGCACGGGCGATCGCGCTCACGGCGTCGACCGGTGCCGCCGCGTCGGCGGGCACGAGCTCGACCCGACGGATGTTGCTGCTGTTCTGTACCGCAACCTGCCCCTCGACCTCGTGGCCGCCGACCTCGGCCTTCAGCACGACGGGTTCCGTGGTGGCCGGCAGAACCCGGCCCACGGTGCGCAGCAGCCGGCCGGCCGCGTCGAGCGCGGCGGTGAAATCGCCGGTGGTGTCGGTGAGGCCGACGAGGACGAGATTGCCGAGCGCGTGACCGTCGAGCTCACCGGCGGCGAAGCGGTGCTCGAACGCGTTCGACCAGAGCTCGTCGTCCGCGAGGGCCACGAGGCACCGACGAAGGTCGCCCGGCGGAAGCACGCCCAAGTCGCGGCGCAGACGTCCCGACGAACCGCCGTCGTCGGCCACGCTCACGATCGCGGTGATCGACGACGCGTACTCGCGGATGCCGCGGAGCGCGGCCGCGAGTCCGTGCCCGCCTCCGAGCGCGACCACCGCAGGACCCCCCGAGTTGGTTGTGGTGTCAGTCACGATCGAGGTCCCGGTGATGGACGGTCGCCGGGAAGCCCAACTGCTCGAGCACGTCGGCAAACTCCGCCGCGATCACGACGCTGCGGTGCCGCCCACCGGTGCAGCCGATTCCGATCGACACGTAGGACTTCCCCTCCCGCACGTACGCGGGCAGGAGCAGCCGCATCATGCGCTCGAGCTCGCCGAGGAACTCGCGAGCCTCGGGTGCCTGCAACACGTACTCGCGCACCTTCGGGTCCGTGCCGGGAAGCGGCCGTAGCTCGTCGACCCAGTGCGGGTTCGGCAGGAATCGGCAGTCGAACACGAGGTCGACGTCGACGGGAAGTCCATGCTTGTACCCGAACGACACGACACTCGTTTGGAGCAAGTCGCCGGTGTTCGTGGAGTCGGCGAACAACTCGCGCAGCCGGTCGCGCAGCTCGTGCACGTTGAAGTCCGATGTGTCGACGACGATGTCGGCCTGACCCTTCAGGTCTTCCAGGAGCCGGCGTTCCTGCGCGATGCCATCCGACACGCGCTCTTCGGCGGCGAGCGGATGCTTCCGTCGAGTCGAAACGTAGCGCCGCACGAGCACGTCGTCGGACGCGTCGAGGAAGAGCACGCGCGTCCGTGCGCCGCGCTTGCGCACCTTGGCGAGCGCGGCCTCGAGATCGGCGACGAACTCACCCGAACGCACGTCGACGACAAGCGCGAGCCGCTGGAGTTCCTCTTGCCCGCGCGCAAGCTCACGCACGTTGGCGATGAGTGCCGGCGGCAGGTTGTCGATGACGAAGAAGCCGAGGTCTTCGAGCACGTCACCCGCGGCCGACCGCCCCGCGCCCGACATCCCCGTGATCACCGTGACGTCGAGCTGCTTCTTCACCGAAAGCCACCGTGCAGATGTTCGTGTACCGCGCGCGCCACCGGCTCGGGGAGCCACGGGATCGCGACGAGCTCGTCATCGGTGAGCTCGCGCAGCTTCTTCACGGACCCGAACTCTCTCAGCAACCGTGCCCGCCGCACCGGGCCGAGGCCAGGTACGTCGTCGAGCACCGACTTCGTCATCTTCTTGTCGCGGAGTTGGCGGTGGTACGTGATCGCGAACCGGTGTGCCTCGTCTCGGATCTGCTGGAGCAGGTAGAGCGCCTCCGAGTCGCGCGGGATGCGCACCGGCTCCGGCTCACCCGGCAGGTACACCTCTTCGAAGCGTTTCGCGAGCGACGCCACGCAGATGTCTTCCAGGCCGAGATCCTCGAGCACGCGGACCGCGACCCCGAGCTGCCCCTTCCCTCCGTCGACCAGCAGCAGGTTCGGTGGGTACGCGAACCGCTTGCCCGCACGCGCGCCTTCGTCGCGCTCGGCCAGGTAGCGGCGGAAACGCCGGCTGAGCGCTTCCTCCATGGCGGCGAAGTCGTCCTGGCCGGAAAGGTGGCGGATCTTGAACCGCCGGTAGTCGGAACGCTTCGCCAGACCGTCTTCCATCACGACCATCGACGCCACGATCTCGCTGCCTTGGAGGTTTGACACGTCGAAGCACTCGATGCGCAGCGGTGCCTCGGGCAGGTGCAGGGCGTCCTGGAGCGCGAGGAGCGTGCGTGCACGGGCGTTATGGTCGGACGCACGGCGCAGCTTGTGGTGCAGGAACGCCTCTTCGGCATTCTGCGTGACGGTCTGCAGCAGTTCGCGCTTCGCGCCGCGCTTCGGGACGCGGATCCGTACCTTCGCACGGCGCGCTTCCGTGAGGAACTGCTCGTACAGCGCCAGGTCGTCGGGCTCTACGGGGACGAGGACCTCGGGGGGGATGTCGGCCGGGTCGGCGCCACCGTAGAGCTGCTCCAGCAGGCGGCCGATCAACTCCGGCTGGCTGAGATCCTCGACCTTGTCGACGACGAGTCCCTTACGGCCGACCACCCGTCCCTTCCGCACGAGGAACACCTGCACCGAGGCTTCGAGCATGTCGTCGACCACGCCGATGGCGTCGTAGTCCTCTTCTTTGGCGTCGACCATCGTCTGGCGCTCGATGGCCTTGCGCACCGACACGATCTGGTCGCGCACGCGTGCCGCTCGCTCGAACTCGAGCGCGTCGCTCGACTCGTGCATCTGCTTGTCGAGTCGGTCGAGGATCGGAGAGCTGTCGCCGTCGAGGAACTGGAGCAGTTCGCGCACCAGCCCCTCGTACTCCTCGTGGGTGACCGCGCCGACGCAGGGCGCCGCGCACTTCTCGATGTGCGCGTAGAGGCAGGGCCGGCCGAGGCGCTGGTACCGGTCGAACTTGCCCTTCGTGCACGTGCGGATCGGGAACGTGCGGAGGAGCAGGTCGAGGGTCTCCCGGATCGCGTAGGCGTGTGCGTACGGCCCGAAGTAGCGGACGCCCTTGCGCTTCGCACCGCGGAGCACCATTGCACGGGGCCACTCTTCGTCGAGGGTGACCGCGAGGTACGGGTACGACTTGTCGTCGTTGTACCGGATGTTGAAGCGGGGGTGGTGCTTCTGGATGAGGTTGAACTCGAGGAACAGCGCCTCGACCTCGTTGCGCACCTGGATCCACTCGACGGCGTCGGCGGCGGCCACCATCTGCCGCGTGCGCTCCATGAGGCCGGTACCGAAGTACGACATCACCCGGCTCCGAAGACTCTTGGCCTTCCCGACGTAGAGCACGCGCCCGCGCTCGTCCTTGAACTGATAGGACCCCGGTGTTTCCGGGATCGTCGACGGTTCCGGCCGTTCCACGGGTCCCATTGTCGCAGGACACGCGCCGAGCGGCGTACAGTAGATAGGCCGGCCTGGAATTCCGGCGACATATCAAGCTCCGGGGCCGACAACCCCGCGGAGGGCGACCAGGCTGTCCCCGCCGGCCAACACCGGAGCCCATACCCCTCGGGGGAATCCACATGTTGCGAATGCAGGCCCCATTGCCGGACCGCTACACCCTCGCGTCCCCGGACGAGCTCGACGGCTGGATCGCCGCCGCGAAATCCGAGTTGGGTGAGCACCTCCTGATCCTCGGTCACCACTACCAACGCGACGAGGTCATCAAGTGGGCGGATGCCCGTGGCGACTCGTTCAAGCTGGCGCGGTTCGCGGCGGACAGCCACCAGGCCACCGACATCGTCTTCTGCGGCGTCCACTTCATGGCCGAATCCGCGGACGTGCTCACCGGCCCGCACCAGCGGGTCATCCTCCCCGACCTCAACGCAGGGTGCTCCATGGCGGACATGGCCGACATCGACCAGGTCGAGGAGTGCTGGGAGGGCCTCGCGTCGGTCACCGACGTGAGCAAGGTGGTGCCCGTCACCTACATGAACTCGTCCGCGGCGCTCAAGGCGTTCGTCGGTGAGCACGGCGGAGCGGTGTGCACGTCGTCGAACGCGCGGGCGATCCTCGAGTGGGCGCTCGCGAAAGGCATCCCCGGGGACATCAAGGTGCTGTTCTTCCCCGACCAGCACCTCGGTCGCAACACCGCCTACGACATGGGCTACGCCGAGGACGCGATGCGGGTCTGGAACCCGCGCTTCGAGCTCGGTGGGCTCGAGGAGCGCGATCTCAAGGAGTCGTCCCTCCTGCTCTGGAAGGGCCACTGCTCGGTGCACCAGCGCTTCCGGCCCGAACACGTCGAGGCGTTCCGGGCCGAGTACCCGAATGGCGAGGTGATCGTGCACCCCGAGTGCGCGCACGACCTCGTCGAGCTGGCCGACCGCGTCGGCTCCACGGAGCGGATCCTCGCCTGGGTCGAAGCGGCTGAACCGGGCTCGGTGATCGGCGTCGGTACCGAGATCCACATGGTGCAGCGCATGGCCGCCGAGCATCCGGACCTCACGGTGGTATCGCTCGATCCTTTGATCTGCCCGTGCTCCACGATGTTCCGCATCGACGGGCCGCATCTCGCGTGGGTGCTCGAGTCGCTCGTCGCGGGTGAGGTCGTGAATCAGATCACGGTCGACGAGCACACCGCCGAGTGGGCGCGAGTCGCGCTCCAGCGGATGCTCGACATCACTTGAGGCCCTGCCGAATCTGCGACTCGACGCGGTCGGCGCGCGCGCATGTCGCGACCGAGCGGATGTTCGGCATGGGCGGCACGTTCGTCTACGACGAGTGTGCAGGCTGCGAGAGCCTGAGCCTCCGCAGCGTTCCCGACGACCTCTCGGAGTATTACCCGGCCGGGTACTACAGCTACGGGACGAAGCCCGAGCTCTCAGTTGGTCGGCGGTTCGCCTTGCGCGCGTTGCTGTTCCGGGCCGGAGGCCGGCACCTGGCACCGCTGGCACCGGGGCGCTACCGCGCACTGGCGCGGGGCGGCGTGCACCGCGACAGTCGGATCCTCGACGTCGGCGGCGGCGACGGTCGGCTCGTCGACGAGCTTCGGTCAGCGGGACTCGAAGGCGACTCCACCGTGGTGGATCCCTACGCCACCGCCGATCGAACCGCGCTCGGATCACCCATCGTGCGCGACGAGTTAACGTCGGTCACCGGAACGTTCGACATCGTGATGTTTCATCATTCCCTGGAGCATCACGACGATCCGCGTGCGACGCTTCGCGCGGCGCACGGCCTCCTCGCTCACGACGGTGCGCTCGTCGTCCGAATGCCCACGGTCTCCTCCGAGTGTTGGAGACGGTACGGCGTGCACTGGATCGAGCTCGACGCGCCGCGGCACCTCGTCGTGCCGAGTGAACAGGGCCTCACACGACTGCTCGGCGACGTCGGGTTCCGCGTCGAACGAAGCTGGCGCGATGGCGAGAGCTTCCAGCTCTGGGGCAGCGAGCTATACCGGCGCGGCGTCGCATACGTCGGTGCCGACCCTCGCACCTACTTTTCTCCCAAGGAGTTACGACGCTTCGCACGAGAGACGCGCCGGCTGAACCGCATCGGCGAGGGTGGCCGCCTCGCGCTCATTGCACGCAAGGCATGAGCCTCGCTCAACCCTCAGTACGCGCGCTCGAGCAGCGTCCCTCGCGCCGCGCGCGCGACGACCGAAGGCGGTGCTCCGTCGCCCCACGCCCGGCGCACGATCGAGACGAGAGACGGGAGTGCCGCGACCCGTCGGAGAAGGGGACGGTGGACCGTTCGAAAGACGCGCCATCCGCATGCCAGATGGGTCTCGGCGAACAGCTCGACGCCCAGCCATCGGAGCAACTCCCGGGTTCCGCCGTCCATCTCGCTTCCCGCTGCGCCCGCGTGGGCCGCGACCACATCGGGTGCGAAAGCGTTGGAGTAGCCCGCGGCCCCGAGGCGATGCCACAAGTCCAGATCCTCTGCATACAGGAAGTAGCGCTCGTCGAAGCCGCCAATCGCGGCAAAGGCGTCGCGTGCGACGAGCAGCAGCGCCGCGGTGCCGAATCGACGGCCATGCCCGCGAACTCTTCGAGCCATGCCCTCAGAACCCAACGCGTTGTTTCGTGGCCCCCGACGGACAGACCGACGCGACAGGTATGCCTCCCGCGCGGGCGACGGGTAGTGAAAGCCGCGCTCACGGATGAAGCGACCGGTGGAGATGGCGGGCGCGAGCGCACCGGTACCGGGCGTCACGAGCTCGGCGAGGCTGACAATCGCCTCGGGCTCGATGTCAACGTCGGGATTGTGCAGGCAGACGGTTCGGACGGTCGACGGCAGCGCGGCGACTGCACTGTTGCAGGCAGCGCCGAAGCCGACGTTGCCTCCGGTCGGAACACTCGGGACGTGTGGCGCGTGGAATTCGCCACTGTTGTCCGCGACCAAGACCGGTACGCCTTTCGCCAGCAGGCGCGCCGCGCGCGGTTCGATCATCTCGCGGCATCGGTAGTTGACGAACACGACCGCCACGTCGTCTCTCATGCGAGCACCTGCCAGAGTGCCGTCGCGGCGACGGCAAGTACACACGCAAGGACGGCGGCCCGTTCGAGCCATGTCGGTGCAGCGATACCGTCGGTTCGCTCCGCGGTTCGGCGCAGCAACGTGATACCCACGATCCACGCGATGCTCACGCTGGCGACGAATGCCGAGAAGCCGAACCAGGCTGCGATCGAGTAGGCGACGCTGAATCCGAGCAGCCGCTCCAGCTCCCAGCCCACGAGCCGACGTGTGTTCCCTCCGGTGATCGCGAGCGCGCCCGCCTGACCGGCGATCATCCGCCACGGCAGCGCGATGGCGAGCACGGCCGCGGTAGGTCCCACCTGGGCCCACTGCTGCCCGAGCAGGTTGGCGAGCACCGGGGCGCACACGGCCACGGCGAGCCCCGCCGCGGCGCCGAGCACGAACAGCGGCCTGACATAGCGCCCGTAGCGCAGCTCCCGCGCGGCGGCGTCGTCAACACTTGCCAGTTCCGCGACCGCCGTTCGCGAAGCCACGTAGGCCACCGTCGCCGGTACGCCGACGGCCAATCGATATGCAATCGAGTAGACGGAGAATGCGCTGGGCCCGAGCATGATGGCGACGAGGAGATAGTCGACGTTGGCGATGGCGAACGCGAGTGCCTGCGTGACCCACAGCGCGCCGATCTCGCCGGCAACGCCATCGCGAGCAAACACATCTTCATGGCTCCGCGCGATTAGTGCCTCGAGCACGTGCTTGGTGACGAGCCCGCCGCCGATGACGGCCAAGGCGAGCGAGCCGTGTGCAAACGCCACGGCCAAGCCGGCGAAGCAGACGGAGCCGACCAATTCCGCGCTCGCTGCACGCGCCCCTCTCCCCCGATTGATCGCCGACGCCTTCTCCACGAACGCTTCCGAAGAGCTCCACCAGATCGCCGCGCTCGCGGCGATCAGCAATCCCGTGTCACCCGCAACTGCCGATCCGACGAGCACCCCGACGACGAGCACGACCCCGTTCAGCAATCGCATGCGGCGCCGAACCGCCGTTGCCACGTGCAGCTGAACCGGGCAACGCAGCGCGGCAAGCCCGACCCCGAAGTCCGACAGGGTCACTGCCGCCGAGTTGACGACGAACAGCACACCGATGGGCGCGAAGGCGAGCGTGCCGAGCCGCGCCGCGAGGAGCAGCGACACACCACCCAGTGCGCACTGCTCCACGACCCTGCTGACGAGAAGCGCGGGGAACCGCGTCGGGCGCGCGGCGGTCCGGGTCTTCATCTCATCGACCACTGCGACGCGGCCGCACCGCTTCCGTCCAGGCGCCCACGAGCCAGCCGGCCGCGACCGCGCCCATCGCGGCCACTGCGCACGTCCGAACGCGCGGCCCACCCGACGGCCCGCTCGTGCCGACTTCCTCGACGAGAAACGCCGCCGCCACCGCGACTGCGGCCACGCCCAGGCGCCGGGGGACGACAGCCAGCGCCGTGAGACCGCCCACTGCGAGGATCGGCGCGCCGACCATGAGCACAGCTTGTCGAGGCCGCGGCCGATCGTGCGCGTGTCGCCAGTACTGCACCTTCGATCGCCCGAATCGCAGGTATTGACGGAACAGCCCGGCCAGCGATACGCGCGGTACGTACTCGACCGGGATCTCCGCGTCGAACCACACCATGCCGTGCTTCGCCAACCTGCGGTTGAGGTCGAAGTCCTGGTTGGTGGCGAAGCGCGGTGCCCACGATCCCAGCGAGCGAAGGTCGGCGGTCCGGAAGGCGCCGAGATAGACGGTGTCACTCTCACCGCTCCGCGCCCCCCTTCGATAGCGCGACCATCCCATCGCGTAGCGATTGTTGAGTGCGCGGGCGATACCTCTCGCGACGACGCTCTCGTCGGGCGGCACCGCGACCTGTGCGCCGCCGGCGACGATCACGTCGGACCGCTCGAGAATCGACACACACCGGCGCACGTAACCACGAGGGATCCGACTGCGCGCGTCGACCCGGCACAGCACCTCGCCACGAGCCAGCGAGAGTCCCGCGTTCAGGTTTCCGGGCGTGCCGCCGTGAGGACTCCGCACAACCTCGGTGCGCGCGAAGTCGGACCGATCGAGGAACTCCTTCGCGCGGACGTCGGTGGCATCGGCGCTCATGCCGTCGACCACGACGATGACTTCGAGGAGATGGTGCGGATAGTCCTGCCCGAGGATCGACGCCAGGCAGTCGACGATCGAGCGCTCCTCGTCGCGCGCCGGAACGACAACGGTGACGAACGACGCGGTCATCGCCCCTCCCTGCCGATGACCGACCGAAGCGTGCGCCCGACGATGCGCAGGTCGAGACTCAGGCTCTGGCGCCGGAGGTAATAGAACTCGTACTGGAGCTTCTCGAGCGTCTCTTCCTCGCTCCCTGCGTATCCCAACTTCACCTGGGCCCAGCCGGTGAGACCCGGCCGCACAAGATGGCGGAGCCGGTAGAAGGGAAGCTTGTCGGCAAGCTCGCTCACGAGCTGCGGTTGCTCCGGCCGCGGGCCGACAACCGACAATTCGCCGCGCAGCACGTTGACGATCTGCGGGAGCTCGTCGAGGTGCGTTCGGCGCAGGACACGACCGAACGGCGTCACACGCGCGTCGTCCTCCGCGGTCCAGTTGCTGGCCTGCTCGTCGGGCACGCACCGCATCGTCCGAAATTTCAGGATCTCGAAGGTCGTCGCGTTGCGTCCCGTCCGCGGTTGCCGGAAGAGCAATGGCCCACGGTTGGCGATGAGATCACCGACGAGCACGATCGGCGTGAGAACCGCGAGTGCCACGAGCCCCAGGGTCGCGAGCGCGACGTCGAGCAGACGCTTCACCCGTGCGTAGCGCGCCGCGTGCAGCTCGCCGATGTCGAAGAGAAGCGAAACGCGTTCGAGCTCGCCGATCGGGAGCTTGCCGAGCCACTGCTCGTAGAACAACGACAGCGTGCGGATGCGCACCCCGTCTTCGTGGAGGATCGATGCCTGGGTGACGATGTCGTCGTCGGCCTGCGCAGCTCGACTGAGCACGACGACCGTCGCGTCCTCGGCGCGCGCAGCCTCCAACAACGGCCGCCGCGGCGGCATGCTCGTCGACGCCGCCGCACCGACGGGCAGGCATCCCAGGAGCACCGCCGCGCGCTCGGGCGCGCGCTCGAGCTCGGCTTCGAGGGTACTGACCTCGTCGGGCTCCGCCACCACGACGACCCGATCGCGCGCGCTCGCGCGTGTGTGCGCGTCGCGAGCGAGAAAGGAACACAGCACGTACCAGGGAACGAGAATCACGGCACTACCGAGCACGACGAACCGAGGGAGCAGCGCGTCTCCCGCGAACAGCTGGACCACCGATACCGTGATCGCCGCCGTCACGGTCGTGCCCACGGCCGCGACCAGCGCGGCCCGACGCGTGCGCGCCTGCTCGGGAAGACCGAACCCGTACGCGGTGATCGACAGGAGAAGCACATACCCGAGCGACCACGCGAACCGCGACGAACCGGACCACGAGTACGCATGCGCGACCGCGTGCGCCTTGCTCAGACCGGCGACGCAGACCGCCGTCCCGAGATAGAGCGCGATGCGTGCGGGTCGGCTCACCCCTGATTCATCGACGGCCAAGGCCTTCAGGGTGAGGTCAAATCGCGGTAGGTCACGACCTGGAGCCGCAGGATCCGGCGTATCTCGAGCGGTTGGGTGTCGACCCGTGAGAACCGACCGAGGCGGCCCGGCAGTTTCCGCCCGGTCGGCGCAACCACGGCCACCTCACGGTCACCCGCACCCTCGACGATGCGAGCGGCCCGGCGCAGTTGCTCGTCCGACACTGCCGTGAGCCAATGCCGGTTGGGCTCGTAGAAGGCGCCGCCTTCCCGGAGGAGATGTCCCTCGAGCGAGATCACCGCCTGGTCGTGCCGGTCGACCAACGTCTCGATCCCGTCGGCGACCGCATGCGACCTCTCGGAGAGCCAGCCGAGCCCAAATGCAGTGACCAGCACCGACATGGCGACGAGCGCCGCGAAGGCGAAACGGCTCCGAGCGACCACCACCGTCGCCACAACGGCCAACAACGCACCTGACAAGAGCTCGTAGCGGCCTCCCCATTGAGGCGCCGCGCCTCCTGAGTACTGAAATGCCCACACGAGAGGAAGTGCCGCGCACGCGACGACCATCGGAAATCCGCTGCGTCGTCGCCATCCGAGCGCGACACCGGCCGCGGCGAACGGTGACGCGGTCAGCACGCCCGGAACGAAGCCGAGCCCGGCACGGGCGCGCAGCAGCACGAATGCGCCCGCGACGGCAAGTGCAGCAATCCCGACCAGGTCGACGCGCTCGTTGCTGTTCAGCAGCCGCCACGCTCCGTACGCCACGAGCAGTACCACCAGCCCACCGATGATCCAGTCGAGCGGAGTGGCGAAGCCGTCGAGGCCAATGAGGGTCGTCAGTGCCTCGCGGCCTCGCGTGGCCAGTGCCCCCGCTGCTGCTCGAGCCGTGCCGGTCACTCGGTTCGAGCGGAGCCCGGTACCAATCGTCACGTGCTCGAGGATCTGGTTCAGGAGGAGTATGACCGCGGCACCTCCCACGATCGCGAACCCAAGCGCGGTACTCCGGGCTATCGAGCGACGACGCATCGCAACGGTCGCGCACGCGACGGCTGTGCCGACGCCCAGGTACACGAGGGCTTCGGTCCGCATCGTCGCGGCGGCGCCGAACAACGCTCCGGCGGCCAAAGCTCCCCAGCAGCCCGCACGCGCCTCGGTAATGTCGAAGAGCAGCACGACACCCCAGAGCATGAGCGCAAGACCGAGCGAATGCTCCCAGAAATCGAGCGCGTAGATCGCAACTGGGCTGGCGAGGCCGATCACCCAGAACGCCGTCCACCCACTCCCGGCGCCGAGCCGACGCGCCAGGGCACGCGCCGCGAAGGCGCTGAACACCGCACCCAGCATCGGCAGGAGCAGGATGGCACGGTCTCCCCCGATCCGGTACAACGGATATGCGGCGTACAGCATCGGCAAGGTTGTGACATTCACCCACTTCCCGCCGGTGCGGAACGTGTAGTAGAGCGGATGGAGCACGCCTGCCGGGTTTTCTCGCTCGGCCCAGTACCCGACCGCCGGATCGAGACCACCATGGCGTTCCATCATGTGAAGCGTCGCGAGCTTCCCGCCCGTGTCGGTCCCGAGCGTGCCGCGGGGATCGTTGAGCGTCAGCGACAAGCCGGCGTACACGACCAGGAGCAGGAGGCCGGCGATCACAGGGCGCTGCAACCAGTGCATCGAGTCGGGCCGCGGACGCGCAGCCCCTGGGGTCGCGACGTGTAACTGCTCGTTGGCCGAGGCCTTGCTCCGCGGTGTCTCCACCGCGGCGCCGGTCACTCCACGCGACGGGCGCGGATCAACATCAGCCGCGGGATTGCGGCCGCGTCGCGGTACTCCTGCGCCGAAGCGAGGAAGCCCGGCGGAGGCGGTGGTTCGTCCATGTCTTCGATCAGCAGACCCACCTCACCCATCACGTGTACGTATCGGCCTAATGGGCGGTGCATGAAGGGCAGATCGATTCCAGGAGCTACCTGCTCGAGGGTCCCGTCGTCATGGATGTACGGGCCCACCCGCCAGTACTGCTCCTCGAGGATGTGGTCGTCGATCCAGCCGCTGCCGGGGGTTTGGAGGAGCGGGTGGTTCAGCAGGAGGAGGAAACGGCCACCCGGGGCGAGAACCCGAGCGATCTCGTGGATGCAGGGTTCGATCGGATCGATGTGCTCGATCACGAGGCACATCACGACCGCGTCGAAGGCGCCCGACGGGCACGGCAGGTCGTCAGCGACGGCTCGGGCGTAGAAGGGCCCGCCCGCCCGTTGCTTGGCAACCGTGATCTGCGCGTGAGTGGGATCGACGCCGACGACCACCGCGCCGAGCGCCGCCGCGCGGCGCGCGACCTGTCCCTCACCACATCCGATGTCGAGCACCCGACGCGTGCCGGCCAGGTGCCGGTCGATCAGCGGGAGGATCTGCTCCTCGTACTCGGGGTCGGCGCCGTCGGTGAACTCGCGCTGCCACCACTCCGCGTGCTGCTCCCAGAGGGACGGGTCATCCACGTTCACCACGCCATTCTCATGCACGCAGGTACGGTTCACGGAACTCCGCAGTTCCGTACGCAGCGCGGCGTTCTTTTGGCCTTCAGTCGCCGCTGAGCACATTGACGGCCAAAAGAATCGAACCCGTCTGACCGAGCGGTTCTGGCGCGTGGTTCGGTGACCTACGAGTCGTCTCCGCTCCGGCAATCGCATGAGATCGACGCCGCAAGATCGATCTCTTGCTGAGATCAGATTGTCGCACCGCGGAATGAATCGGGTGAGGTCTGCGAGGTGAGCCTCGTTTCAGTCGCCGAGTTTCGCGACCACTCGGCTCGTGATCCATCCGGCAGCCGATACGTGCGTGTGACGATGGGCAAGTGGCCCGCGTAGCCATCGACTTCGCGAAGCAACTCCCATCGCGTGATAGCCCGTTCGCCGTCATCGGCCACGCGCACGTGATTGCCCGATCTGGAGCGGGCCTGCTGATCCACTGACATGGCGCTCCCGGGACGTCGGAGATTTGTGACGAAGGCGACGGTCGAGGTCGCGGAAGAGCGACTATGGAGGCGAACCTCACGCCGCCGCAGGCGGCCTTCTCGGCGAGCGGGACGACGTCGGAGCGATGAGGTGAGCTCGTGCCGGCGCCGTTGAGGCAGCAAGCGGGCTACGTGATCCCGAGCACCGGCGCGAGAAAACGGCCGGTGTGGCTCTCGGCCGTCTTCGCCACGTGCTCGGGGGTGCCCTCCACGACGACGGCGCCGCCGGCGTCGCCGCCTTCGGGGCCGAGATCGACGATCCAGTCGGCCGACTTCACCACGTCGAGGTTGTGCTCGATCACGATCACCGTGTTCCCCTGTTCGACGAGCCGTTGGAGAACACCGAGCAGCCGTCGAACGTCTTCGAAGTGCAACCCGGTGGTGGGCTCGTCGAGGATGTACAGCGTCCGCCCCGTCGCGCGCTTGCCCAACTCCGACGACAGCTTCACGCGCTGCGCTTCACCACCCGAGAGGGTGGGTGCGGGTTGGCCGAGACGCACGTAGCCGAGCCCGACGTCGACCAGCGTCTGCAGGTGCCGCGCGATGGTGGGCTGGTTGGCAAAGAACTCGAGGCCCTCCTCGATCGAGAGATCGAGCACCTCGGCGATGTTCTTGCCCTTGAACGTGACGTCGAGCGTGTCGCGGTTGTAACGGGCGCCCTTGCACACCTCGCACGGCACGTACACATCCGGGAGAAAGTGCATCTCGATCTTGATCGTCCCGTCACCGGCACACGCCTCGCACCGGCCGCCCTTCACGTTGAACGAGAACCGGCCGGGGAGGTAGCCGCGGACCTTCGATTCCTGCGTGGATGCGAACAGGGTGCGGATCTTGTCGAAGACACCGGTATACGTGGCGGGGTTCGAACGCGGCGTGCGACCGATCGGCGACTGGTCGATGTTGATGACCTTGTCGATGTGCTCGGTGCCCTCGATGCTCTTGTGCCGGCCCGGAACGTCACGCGAGCGGTAGATCTTCTGCATCAGCGACGGGTACAGGATGTCGCTCACGAGCGTGCTCTTGCCGCTGCCGCTCACACCGGTGACGGTAATGAAGCACCCGAGCGGGAACTCCACGTCGATGTGCTGGAGGTTGTGCTCGTGCGCGTCGCGCACGGTGATCCACGCGTCGCCCGGCGTGCGGCGGATCTCGGGAATCGGAATCGTGCGCTTCTTCGCGAGGTACTGGCCCGTGATCGACCGCGGCTCGGCGAGCATCTTTTTCAACGTGCCTGCTACGACGATCTCACCGCCGTGCTCGCCGGCGCCGGGGCCGATGTCGACGACGTGGTCGGCCACGCGGATCGTCTCTTCGTCGTGCTCGACGACGATCACGGTGTTGCCGATGTCGCGCAGCCGCACGAGCGTGTCGATGAGGCGCTGGTTGTCGCGCTGGTGGAGGCCGATCGACGGCTCGTCGAGCACGTAGAGCACACCGACGAGGCCGCTCCCGATCTGCGACGCCAAGCGGATGCGTTGTGCCTCACCCCCGGCGAGCGTGGCCGAGGAGCGGTTGAGCGTGAGGTAGTCGAGGCCGACGTCGAGCAGGAACCGCAGACGCTCGTTCACTTCCTTCTCGACGCGCTCGGCGATCATCCGATCGCGCTCGGACAGATCGAGCGAGCCCAGGAACTTCGAGGCCTTGCTGATCGAGAGCTCGCCGACCTCGTAGATGTTCATGTCGCCGATGGTCACCGCGAGCGACGCGGGGCGGAGTCGGGCACCGTTGCACGCCGCGCACGGGACCTCGCGCATATAGCCCTCGATCTGCTCGCGTGCGCGATCACTCTCGGATTCCTGGTGGCGCCGCTCGAGCCACGGGACGACGCCCTCGAACTGGGTGGTGTACGAGCGTTGCCGGCCGTAGCGATTGCGGTACGACACCTTGATCTGCGTGCCGCCGGTGCCGTGGAGCACTCCGTTCTTCGCGCTCTTCTTCAACTTCTTCCACGGCGTGTCGAGCGAAAAGCTGCTCTCCGCCGCCACCGACTCGAGCACCCGCTCGAAGTAGTGACTCCGGAACCCCGCCCACGCCGCGATCGCGCCCTCACTGATCGACAGGTCGTCGTTGGGCACGACGAGCTCCGGATCGACCTCGAAGCGCGTGCCCAGACCTGCGCACCGCTCGCACGCGCCGTACGGTGAGTTGAACGAGAAGTTGCGCGGCGCGAGCTCGTCGAAAGAGATCCCGCAGTGCGTGCACGCGAGATGCTCGGAGAACGTCATCCGCTCCTGCTCTTGGTCGCGCTCACTCGACGGGCGGGATACCCGCCCGTCGCCCTTCGGGCCGTTCGCTGCTCCGGCGAGCTCGTTCGCTTCCGCTCCCTCGCCGCTCTGCGTCGGGACGATCTCCACTTCGGCGACGCCTTCGGCGAGGCGCAGCGCGGTCTCGAGCGAGTCGGTGAGCCGGCGCTCGATTCCCGGTCGTCGTACGAGACGGTCGACCACGACCTCGATGGTGTGGTTCTCGTAACGGGCGAGGGGGCTGCCACTCCCGAGGTCGACGATCTCACCGTCGACGCGGGCGCGGGTGTAGCCCTGCTGCGCGAGCTCCTTGAGCATCCCTTCGTACTCGCCCTTGCGACCCCTCACCACCGGCGCGAGCACCTGGAACCTGGTGCCTTCGGGAAGTTGCAGCACGCGGTCGACGATTTGCTGGGGCGTCTGGCGCGTGATCACCCGTCCACAGGTCGGACAATGCGGCACGCCGATGCGCGCGTAGAGGAGGCGGAGGTAGTCGTAGATCTCGGTGATCGTGCCGACGGTGGACCGCGGGTTGCGCGAGGCCGACTTCTGGTCGATCGAGATCGCCGGCGAGAGGCCTTCGATGAAATCGACGTCGGGCTTGTCCATCTGGCCGAGGAACTGCCGCGCGTATGCCGACAGCGACTCGACGTAGCGTCGCTGGCCCTCCGCGTAGATCGTGTCGAACGCGAGCGACGACTTCCCCGATCCCGAGAGACCGGTGAAGACGATCAGCTTGTCGCGCGGCAGCTCGACGTCGACATTGCGGAGGTTGTGCTCACGCGCTCCCCGGATCCGGATCGACCCACCCACAGGCCGTCACAGTACCCGCTCCGGCAGCTCATCGAACGGATGTTCGGAGGCAGAGAAGCCACCCGTCGGTCCAGGTCGGCGCGCAACGTTCGAGGTGCTCCGCCGACAGTCCGCGATCCATCCACACGAGGACCCAGACGCGGCCACCGAATCCCCGACCGACCACGAACGCATCAACATCGTGAAGGCCGCTCGCGTTCACTGCCGTCGCGGGATATTCGCCGCGCACTCCGATACGCCAATCGACCAGCGCACCGAACCGCGCCGGGTACGACGCGACCACGGCGATCACCGCGAGCGTGACGCCAACGGGTCGCGTGTGCCCTGCGCACCGAGCTTGATCGGTAGCCGGCGGACCGCACCGGTCACTTCGAGAGGATGCGCCCGCCGGCGGAGACCCGGCTCGAAGAGCCGGCTTCCGACGCAGGAGGAAGCCGCAGGGGCTCCGCCGGATCCAAGGGCGCCCTCGAGAAGTGCAACCGGTGCGAGTGCGCCGGCGACAACCCCGACGAGGACACGCTCCGACAAGGAGTCAGGACACGGCGCGCAACTCGCGCTTCAACTCCTGGATCTCGTCGCGCAACCGGGCCGCCTCTTCGAACCGCAGATCCCGCGCGGCATCGGCCATCTCGTCTTGCAACGTCTGGATGAGCCGTCCGAGATCGTCCGGCGGCACGTCGGAGAGGTCGAACACAGCAGACCGCTGCCTTTGGTCACGACCGCCGCGTGCACGCCGGCCGCGACCGCGCGACGGCGCGGCGTCACCGTCGGAACCGCGCAACATCTCGAGGATGTCGGTGACCTTCTTGCGCACGGTCTGCGGGTCGATGCCGTGCGCAGCGTTGTACTCGAACTGCTTCTTGCGTCGCCGGTTCGTCTCCGAGATCGCGTGGCGCATCGAGTCGGTCATCTGGTCGGCGTACATGATCACTTGGCCGTCGACGTTGCGTGCGGCGCGTCCGATCATCTGGATGAGCGACGTGCCGGAGCGGAGGAACCCCTCTTTGTCGGCGTCGAGGATGGAGACGAGCGACACCTCGGGCAGGTCGAGCCCCTCACGGAGCAGGTTGATGCCGACCAGCACGTCGAACTCGCCGAGCCGGAGCGAACGCAGGATCTCGACGCGTTCGAGGGTGTCGACCTCGCTGTGCAGGTAGCGGACGCGCAGGCCGAGCTCGACGAGGTAGTCCGTAAGGTCCTCGGCCATCTTCTTGGTGAGCGTGGTGACGAGGACGCGCTGGTCGCGATCGGTGCGCGTGCGGATCTCGGCGACCAGGTCGTCGATCTGGCCACGCGTGGGGCGCACGACGACCTCGGGATCGATGAGCCCGGTGGGCCGCACGATCTGCTCTGCGACCTGCGTGGACACCTCGAGCTCGTACGGGCTCGGCGTGGCCGACAGGAAGACGACCTGGTTCACCACCTCCGTGAACTCCTCGAAGCGGAGGGGTCGGTTGTCCATGGCGGAGGGCAGCCGGAACCCGTGCTCGACCAATGTCTCCTTGCGGGAGCGGTCACCCTCGAACTGGCCGTGGAGTTGCGGCACCGTGACGTGCGACTCGTCGACGACACAGACGAAGTCGTCGGGGAAGTAGTCGAGGAGCGTGAACGGTCTCTGGCCGGGGCTGCGGCCGTCGAGGTGACGCGAGTAGTTCTCGATGCCGGAGCACACCCCGATCTCACGCATCATCTCGAGGTCGTAGGTAGTGCGCATCCGGAGCCGTTGCGCTTCGAGCAGCTTCCCGTGCCCCTCGAGATACGCAAGCCGTTCTGCGAGCTCCACCTCGATGCCCTCGATCGCGGCCCGCATGTGCTCGTCGTCGGTGACGTAGTGCGAAGCCGGGAAGAGGACGAGCCGGTCCACCTCCTCGACGACCTCGCCGGTGAGCGGGTCGACCGAAGCGATGCGTTCGACCTCGTCACCGAAGAGCTGGATACGGACGGCCCGCTCCTCGTACGCGGGGAACACCTCGATGGTGTCGCCCCGCACCCGGAACTTGTTGCGGGCGAAAGCGATGTCGTTGCGGTCGTACTGGAGCTCGACGAGCCGGGCGAGGATCGCGCGCTGGTCGCGCTCCTCCCCCACGTCGAGGATCAGCGACTGCTTCGCGTACTCGTCGGGACCGCCGAGCCCGTAGATCGCCGACACCGACGCGACGATCACGACGTCGCGCCGCGACATCAGCGCGCTGGTGGCGGAGTGGCGCAGCCGGTCGATCTCGTCGTTGATCGACGAGTCCTTCTCGATGTAGGTGTCGGTGGACGGCAGGTACGCCTCAGGCTGGTAGTAGTCGTAGTAGGACACGAAGTACTCGACGCGGTTCTTCGGGAAGAGCTCGCGGAACTCGCTGGTGAGCTGCGCCGCAAGGCTCTTGTTGGGCGCGAGGACCAGCGTGGGCCGGTTGACCTTCGCGATCACGCCGGCGGTGGTGAAGCTCTTGCCGGAGCCGGTGATGCCGAGCAGCGTCTGGAACTTGTCGCCGCGTTCGATTCCGACCGCGAGCGCGTCGATCGCTTCCGGCTGATCGCCGGCAGGTGACAGATCGGAGACCACTTCGAGCGCGGGCACGGGACGACTCTAAACGCGGGGTACGACGCTCACTCCCCGTGCTGTTCCTCGCGCAGGCGCTCGAGGTCCGCCCACACCTCGTCGACCTGCCGGGCGAGCGCCTCGACATCGCCGGAATTGTCGAGCACGTACGTGGCGAACACCCGCCGTTCGTCGTCGCCTGCCTGCGCGGCCATCCGGCGTTCGCCGTCGTCGCGGGCGATGCCACGTTCCTCGAGTCGAGCGAGGCGGATGTCGCGCGGTGACTCAACCACGATGACGGCCGCGAACTCGCGCTCGCGCCCGGGGCCGCCCTCGGCCAAGAGCGGGGCGTCGCAGACGACGATGGCGTCGGCGGGTGCCTCCGCGATGCGCTCCGAGAACTGTTCCACGATGGCCGGCCACGTGATCCCGTTGAGGGCGAGGCGGCTCTGCTCGTCGGTGAACGCGATCCGCGCGAGGCCGGCTCGGTCCAGACGACCGTCCAGGAGGAGGATCCCGCTGCCGAAGCGCTCGACCAGGGCCGCCAGGGCGGGCTGCCCGGGCTCTACGATCGCCCGGGCAGCCTCGTCGGCGTCCACCACCGTGGCGCCCTTGTCCTGCAGCATGCGGCCGACGGTCGACTTCCCGGACCCGATGCCCCCCGTCAGCCCCACCAGCAACATGCTGTGACGGATGCTACTTGACCGCGATTCGCGCGCAGAGTGCTCAACCCTCGGCCCATCGGTGCCGATAGCTCTCTCCAGCGGGCAGCCAAGCCCGTTCCCAGACCCGTACGGGGTTGAGACAAGAAGGGGCCAGTACATGAATCTGTTCGTGTTGCGGACCTGGCTGCAGGCCAAGTTCACCAAGGACGAGCGTGGCGCAAGCATGGTGGAGTACATCCTGCTCGTCGCGTTGATCGCACTCGCCGTGATCGCGGCGGTTGTGTTCCTGCGTGGCCAGGTGTCAAGCAAGTTCGACGACGCCGGCAGCAAGATCAGCTCGAACGGTAGCTGAACCGGCTACCAGCGAGACCGCTCTGCTTCGGCGGGATCCTTCCCAGGACTTTTTCAAGTCTCGGGAGGGTCCCGCCGATTCTTTGTGTGACAGACACCACAGTCCAGCCCCGGGCATGGCCTCGAAACGATCGGAAGGGGTCGGTTGATGAACATGTTCGTATTGCGGACCTGGCTGCAGGCCAAGTTCACCAAGGACGAGCGGGGCGCCAGCATGGTGGAGTACATCCTCCTGGTGGCCCTCATCGCCCTCGCGGTGATTGCAGCAGTGGTCTTCCTCCGTGATCAGGTGAGCACCAAGTTCGACGACGCCGGCAGCAAGCTCAGCTCGAACGGCAGCTGAACACCCGTCTTCGAAAAATGTGACGTTCGTCGGCGGATCCCAGCGGGGCTTCTTCAAGTCCCGACGGGATTCCGCCGATGTACTTGTGGGGCAAGACCACGGTGATGGCCGGGCAGCCGACACCGTTGACACGAGAAGAGGGGCAAACCGAATGGACCTGTTCGTAGTGCGGACTTGGCTTTCTGCCAGGTTTACGAAGAGTGAGCGCGGGGCCAGCATGGTCGAGTACATCCTGCTCGTCGCGTTGATCGCGCTCGCGGTCATCGCGGCGGTCGTGTTCCTCCGCGACCAGATGAGCACCAAGTTCGACGAGGCCGGCAGCACGGTCAGCCGGCTACCGAACCCGTAGTTCGCAAAGAAGCCAGTCGAGACGGAGAGGGCTTCGGACTCGGTCCGGGGCCCTCTCGTCGCGTCCGGACGAAATTCACGGCCGGCTGCTCGATGCCGAGCGCTGGCCAGATGATCCGCCGGTTCCGGCCGACGCAGTCATCGCCTTCCGACGCGCGCAGCCGGCGCGGGTCCGAGATCACGTCGTTCGGGCCCGGGATACGCGCGGCGAGCTCGTCGGGCACGCCTTCTGCCGGATCGATCCCGAAGACGACGAGACGCCCGATCTGCTCGGTGTCAGCGTGTGCGTGCACCCCGATCACCGTCGGCGAGGCGTGGGCACTTTGCTCCTCGAGCATCTCGTCGCCTTCGGGCGGGCGAACGGCCGCACGCGCCTGACGTCTTGGACCACGTCGCAGGTACCCGCGGGCTCGGCGTTCGCGGAGGCCCACGGCGCCCGGGCGGTCTCGCTCGGGCGCGTCAACCATCTGGCCGTAGCCGACGTCGACCGCGCCGAGCTCGAGCGCTGGGTCCGGGAGGGCCCCGCGCGTGCACCGGGCTACGAGCTCATCGGCTGGGACGGCCCGACCCCCGACGAACACCTCGCCGCGTTCGCCGATCTGTACCACGTCATGAACGACGCGCCACTGGACGACCTCGAGACCAACGACAGCATCTTCACGCCGGCGCTGATCCGCGACTGGGAGCAAGGAGTGGCCGCGCTCGGCGGCGAGGTCTGGACCCTGGTGGCGCGCGCGCCCGATGGCGGGCTCGCGGGTATGCACAGCATCCGCATCATGCACGACTGGCCGGAGGTCACCGACATCCGAACCGGGAACGCCGACAGCAACGCCGCGATGATGGGTATCAACACCGCGATGGGCTACGTACCCCTCATGGCGACCACTACGTTCGAGCTCGTCGTCAAACCCGGGGTGTAGCAACCGTGGCCAAGGTTCTCTCCACCGACGACATCGAGCGGTTCCTCGACGACGGCTACGTCGTGGTGCGCAACTGCTTCCCGCGTTCCGTCGCCGAAGCCGGACAGCAGGTCGTGTGGGATGCACTGGAGCTCGCTCTGGACCAACCCGAAGCCTGGACAGAGCCGACGGTCCATCTTCGCTACGGGTTCTCCGACGGACCCTTCGCGAGCGTCATGAACGATCGCCTCGTCGACGCGTTCGACGACATCCTTGGCGCCGAGCGATGGTCGTTCGACGAGGGCTACGGCTGGTGGCCGGTGCTGTTCCCGGGATTCGCGGCCGGATGCGCGTTCGACCAACTCGGGTGGCACGTCGACGGCGAGGGGTTCCACCACACCCTCCGCGTCCCCGAGAAGGCCATGGTGAGCATCTTCATGTTCTCCGACATCGAGCGAGGCGACGGCGGGACTGCAATCTTTGCTGGGTCACACCGGCGCGTTGCCCGGATCATCGCCGAGGCGGAGCCCGACGGCATCGACCAGGCTGCCCTGACCAGCGAGCTACCGCTCCCGCTGAGCGCGATCGAGGTCGTCGAGATCACCGGCCGAGCCGGCGACGTTGTGTTCATGCACCCGTTCATCGTCCACGCGAGCGGCGCCAACACCGGTTCTCACGTGCGCTTCGCGTGCAACCCCCACGTGGCACTGCTCCACCCCATGGATTTCGAGCGTCCGCCCGAACAACTGTCACTGACCGAGCTGGCGATCGTGCGAGCGCTCGCGGAGTCGCAGTAAGCGATCAGCGGGATCGCACCCACACGGCGCGGGTCTTGTCGCGGTGGACGCGGCGCCAGTCGGGTGAGGCGTTGAGCTGCGCCGCGAATGAGCTGCCGCGGTTCCATACGACGGTCTCGACGTCGTAGCGGTCGAGGACCTTGCTCCACCCGGGCTTCCCATCGTCGACAGTGAAGTAGTCGTAGATCAGCTTGGTCGGGTACATGTCGTAGCGGTCGTCGATGAACACTCGCTGCTCCGGGTAGTACTCGAGGATCACGTAACCCGAGTCGGAGTCGCTCGTGAGGAGTCGGGTCCCCAGCAGGCCGTTGTCCTTCACGTAGTCCATGGCCTTCACCGGATACGTCGCGAACGCGAAGTCGCGCTGCTGCGACGCTCGCAACCCGATGACGAGACCCAGGAACGCGATCAGCGAGAGCGCGCCCACGACAATCGTGCGACGCGTCCCGTCGGAACGCTCCTCGTCACGTGCGAACGCGCGCGCCACCACCGGTAGACCCACCAACGGTGCGATCGCGACGTTGCGCAGCGCCCACAGCGCGAGGAAGAGCATCGGCAGCGTGACGACGAGATCGCGCCGTGACACGCGGTTGCGACCACGGGCCAGCGCGCCGACGTACACCGCGATCCAGATTCCGAGTGCGAACCCGTAGATCTTGCGGAAGTCCGGCGACCGCCACTCGATGATGTGCGAGAGGATGTCGCCCCTCGACAGGAGCGAGATCGGGAAGGTCACCAGCTCGGCGCCGTACGGGTTCACGAACGCCACCGCAAAGCCGACCGCCGCACCGGCGAGCAGCAGGCGCTCCCGCCCCTCCCACGGACGCGCGCCGTCGATCCAACGACCGAGGAGGTGCAGCCCGAGGTAGGTGAATCCGAGCGCGAAGCTTCCGTGCACGTTGGCCCACAACCAGAAGACGACGGGCAGCACGATCATCGGGTGTCGGCCGACGAGGCTGTCGGGTACCTCGACCGTCCAGAGCAGCACGAGGAAGAAGAGCACGCCGATCAGCAGCGGCCGCTCCGACCACAGCGCGTAGATCCCCGCGAGCGCGGCCAGCGTGATGCCGCACGCGACGGCCCGGTCGCGTACCAGCCGCAGCGCGAGGCGGTACGCGAGCACACCGATACACGCACCGACCAGCCCCACGAAGAGCCGCACGCCGAAGGCGCCGGAGATTCGGAACAAGGCGCCGTAGGTGACCTCGGCGAGCCACGACTGCGCGACCCATGGCGTGCCGGCTGCGGTGTAGGAGAACACGTCGTGATGCGGGATGCCGTGGTCGAGGATGTACTCGCCGGTGCGCAGGTGCCAGAAGAACGAGTTGTCGGACAGGCCCGAGATCCCGACCGCCCAGCCGAAGAGCCCGAACACCGCCGAGAACACCACGCCGAGTCCGAGGGTGTGCCGGTCTGGCGTCTGCTCGTCGACGTGCTCCGGGGAACGCGCCGGGGCAGCCGCCTTTGCTCGCGCGAGGGTGGGCGTTGCAGTCATGACCTCAGAGCGAGCGCGAGATCTGGATGAACGCGGGCCCGATGATCACGACGAAGATCGACGGGAAGATGCAGAACACCAGGGGGAACAGCATCTTGACCGGTGCCTTTTGCGCCTGCTCCTGCGCCCGGAGGCGGCGGCGGATGCGCATCTCGTCGGCCTGCGAGCGCAGCAGGCGGGAGATCGACACACCGAAGGTGTCGGCCTGGAGCATGCCGAGGATGAAGGCCCGCAACTCGCGGACGGCGGTGCGGTCGGCCATCGCGCGGAGCGCGTTGGCCCGCGACGAACCGATGCGGATCTCGTGCAGCATGCGGCGGAACTCGTCGGACAACGCGCCGGGCACCGCAGTACAGGTGCGATCCAGCGCCTGCTCGAAACCGAGACCGGCTTCCACAGAGATCACGAGCAGGTCGAGGACATCGGGAAGCTTGCGCGAGATCTCTTTCTGGCGCTCGTCGATCTTCCGGTTGATGAGCACGTCGGGATACAGGAACGACGCGCCCCAGAGCAGCGCGATCGCAACCAGTGCCACGAGACCCTTGAGGCCCAGCGCGAGGACGAGCGGCGCCCAGACCAGCACCGACACGATCCCGAGGAGCTTCATCACGAGGATCTTGTCGACGTTGAGGTTCGGCGGACTGCCCGCGAACACGAGCTTGCCGGCCACTCCCTCGCCGAACCCGGCGGGCGTGAACCGTCGCGCGACTCCGGTGAGACCCTCCAAGAGCGGCGTGAACACGCGCTCGCTGATCGGCGCCAGCATCTCCTGGTCGCGCACGTCCTGGATCTGATAACCCTCGAGCCGGCGCAGCGACTCGCGCACGTCGGCGCGCTCGGCGGTGACCGACCCCACGACGAAGGTCAGCGCGGCGATCGACGTCGCCAGCACGAGCGAGATCATCACGGGAGTCACGTCACACCTCGATCGCCAGGATCTTGCGGAGCCACAGGAAGCCGAAGAACGTCATCACGCCCGACGCGATGATCGCCATGATGCCGATCGAGTTGTGGAACAGCTCGCTGATGTAGTCGGGCTGCACCAGGTAGAGCACACCCGCGAACGCGATCGGGAAGATCCCGAGGATGATTCCGGAGAAACGTCCCTCGGCGGTGAGGGCCTTGATCTCGTGACGGATCCGCTCGCGCTGCGTCATCGTGTCCGCCACGGTGTCGAGCAGCTCGGCGAGGTTCCCACCCACTTCCCGCTGGATGCGGATGGCCATGACCGCCCACATCAGGTCGACGCTCGTCATGCGGTTGGCCGAGTCTTCGAGCGCGTCCTCGATCGGCCGACCGAGGCGCGATTCGGTGAACACGCGCTGGAGCTCGCGCCGCGTGGGTTCGGTCGCCTCGTTCGCCACCGACTCGAGGCCCTGCGCGAACGAGAAGCCGGCTCGCATCGACCCGGAGAGCAGGTTCAGCGTGTCGGGCAGCTGCACCTGGAACTCACGCAGGCGCTTCTTGCGGCGGCGGTGCAGCAGCGCGACCGGCACGATCGCGGCGGCAAACGCGAGGATCATCGCCAGACCGAGCGGGAAGACCATGATTCCGAACAACGCGACGACGAACACTCCGGTGAAGTAGAAGAACAGCGCTTCGGGAGGCCGTAGCGGCAGGTCCGCCTGTTCGAGCGCGTCCTCGGTGCGACTCAGGAGCCCGGCACGATCGGCGAGCCGTCCGGTGAGTCCGACCATGCGCTTGAGCACGGCCGTCTCCGCGAACACCTGGTCGGGTCGCTGGTGCGGGTTGAAGTCCTCGACCTCCTGCGACTGGTCGGGCACGAGCTCGCCGAGGCGCTCCTCGATACTCCCCCGCTTCGGCGGAGACATGAACAGGAGCGAGAGTGCGAATGCGAGTACCGCGACCGCGAGCAAGCCGGCGAAGACGACCTTCGTCGGGGCGGCGATCGCCAGTAGCTCGACAGTGGTCACCGACCTCCTCCCGGCCTGCCCACGGACTGGCCTACGGACTGGCCCCCGGACTGGCCCCCGGACTGGCCCGCGGACTGGTTCGAGAAGAGCGACGGGTCGAGGGAGATGCCGTAGTCGGCGAGACGTTCCGAGAACGACGGGCGGATTCCGGTGCTCTTGAGGTGTCCGCGGAACTTGCCGTCCTCGTCGATCCCCATCGAGAAGTCGAACGTGTAGATGTCTTGGAGCACGACGACGTCGCCCTCCATGCCCATCACTTCGCTCACCTGGGTGATCCGACGGGTGCCGTCCCGGAGGCGCGCGAGGTGGACGACGAGGTCGAGGGCGGATGCCATCTGCTCACGGACGACTCGCACGGGCAGGTCCATGCCCGCCATGAGCGTCATCGTCTCGATCCGGGACAGCGTGTCGCGCGGTGAGTTCGAGTGGACAGTCGTGATCGAACCGTCGTGACCGGTGTTCATGGCCTGGAGCATGTCGAGGGCCTCGCCGCCACGGACCTCACCGACCACGATGCGGTCGGGGCGCATACGGAGGGCGTTGCGCACGAGCTCACGGATCCGGACCTCGCCCGCGCCCTCGATGTTCGGTGGGCGCGCTTCCAGCGGGAGCACGTGCTCCTGGTGGAGCTGGAGCTCCTTGGCGTCCTCCACGGTCACGATGCGCTCCTCGGCGGGGATGAAGCTCGAGAGCACGTTCAGCAGCGTCGTCTTCCCGGTGCCGGTACCACCGCTGACAACGGCGTTGAGACGACCGCGCACGCAGAGGTTGATGAAGTGCGCCACTTGTGGGGTGAGGGTTCCGAAGTTGATCAGATCGTCGACCATGTAGGGGTCCTTCGCGAACTTTCGGATCGTCATGAACGGCCCGCCGATTGCGAGCGGGTGCACGATGACGTTCACACGGGAACCGTCGGGGAGTCGCGCGTCGACCATTGGATTCGCTTCGTCGACGCGGCGGCCAACCTGGCTCACGATCTTGTCGATGATTCGGCGGACGTGCACCTCGTCGACGAAGCGCACGCTCGACTGCTCGATGCGCCCCGCGCGTTCGACGTACACATGCGTCGGGCCGTTCACCATGACTTCGGTGATGTCCGGGTCACGGAGCAGCTGGTCGATGGGCCCGTACCCGAGGACGTCGTCGGTGACCGACTGCACGAGCTGCTGGCGCTCCGCGCCCGTGAGGGCGAGCCGCTCCTGCGAGAGCGCGCGATGGAGCTGCTCGTCGACCTGGCGCCGCAGGTCCGCCTCGCTGACCCGTTGGTCGTAGAGGAGCGGCCCCAGTTCGTGGATCACGAACTGGTGCATCTTCTGGCGCATCTCCTCGAGTGCCTGCTCGCGCTGCGAGCTGCCGGGGCCGCGGTCCGCCCACCGGTTGGGCGCCGGACGGTTGGGCGGCGGCTGCTGTGCCGGAGGCTGCTGTGCCGCAGGCGGCGGTTGGGCCGGCGGCGACTGCGGTGCTGCAGGCGGTTGCCCTTGTGGGTGCTGGGTCTGCGTCATGGTGTGAGGTCCTCAGTCGTCACTTGCCGCGCCTTCCGCTTCCGTTCTTGCTCCGCGCCCCTGCTCCCAGCAGCGACTCGGCGATGCGGTCGAGCGCGCGCGCGACCGGCGCCTTCGGGTCGTCGAGCAGTACGGGCACGCCTGCGTTCACCGACATCGGGACGGCGAGGTCGTCGGGCACTGCGAAGTTCGCGCTCAGACCGAGCACGCGCTCGATCTCCTTCACGTCGAGCTTCACCTTCGCGTTCGCGTGGTTCAGCACGAGGCGGAGCTTCGAACCTGCGAGGGCGTTGAGGTCGAGCGTCTGCATCCCGATCTTGAGGTTCTTGATGCTCGGGATGTCCATGCTCCCGACCAGGAGCACCTCGTCGGCGGCTTCGATGAGTGCGAGCACGTACTCGTTGAAGACCGAGGGGAGGTCGACGATCACGTGCCCCGCCATCGCTTGCAGCGCACCGCAGATGTTGACCATCTCGCCCGGCAACATCGCGTCGGTCGGCATCGGCTCGATGGGCGCGGGGAGCACGAGCAGACCGCTCTCGTGACGCGCCGCGAGGGTCTGCACGAGCTCCACGTCGCCGTACTGCGCGGCTGCTGCGGCATCGAGCACGGTGTGCTGCGGCGGGAGTCCGAGCATGACCGAGACGTCGCCGAACTGCAGGTCGGCGTCGACGAGCACCACCGGATTCGCCGATCGGATGGCCATCGCGACCGCGACGTTGATCGCGATGCAAGTCTTCCCCACCCCACCCTTCGGTGAGAACACCACGATCAAGCGTCCCGGATCGCTCATGCGCGTCGCAGGTGTCTGCGACGTGCGCGTGACCGAGCCGGCGAGCAGCTCGCCCACGCGATCGACGGACTGGTGCAGACTCGCCTCGCCGCCGATCACGACTGCGTCCCGAGCGCCCGCGCGGAGCGCTTGCTGCAGCACGTCGGTCGAGAGCTCGTTCACCGCGAACACGGCGCCCACCTCGGGGTGCGCGCCGGTGAGCCGATGCACGTGCTGGAAGCCCATCGTGCTCACGAAGCTGGGCCCGAAGACCGCTACGACGGGTCGCGCGCCGCGCAGGTTCTGGACGAACTCTTCGATCGTCTCGAATTGCCCGGCCTCGGCCAGCTCGACCGCGAGTCTCGTCCGGAGCGTGTAGTCCGGTTCGATGACCGCGACGTCGAAGCCGGCAGTCTCGACGCCTACAGGCGCGACCGTGGCGAACGACTCCACCGCGTCTACCGAGAGCCGCTCGCCGGCGCCGCCGTACCACCGCTGCTCGAGCCGAGCTTCGGCGGCAGCAGCACCAGGTACATCTTGCTCTGCCCGTTGTTCGCGTCGATGACACTCAGCGCGTCTTCGGACGTGACCTCGAAGGTCAGCAGCCCGGACTGCACCGCGGGCGGCGCGGTCGCGCCGTCGCTCGTTTGCGCGACCGGCTGCTGTTGCACGGTCAAGGCCCCGACCGCGAGCACCTTCACGTTCCGGAGGAACCACGTCGTGGTCGCGACGCCGTTCTCGTCAGTGGTGGTCGTGGCGATATCGACGTGATCGCCCGGGGCAATCTGGTTCGCGACGCCGCGCTCCGCGTCCACGTTGACGGTGACCGCGACAAGATCTTGTTTCGCGATCGCCTGCGCGAACGGCCCGCCGACACCCTCCTCCGCGGAGACGAACGTCTGCGCGGTGATGAACTGCTTCGTGTCGATACGGCCGGGCGTGACTTTGTCGACCAGGTCGTTGACGTTCGTGACGATCGACGACGGCACCGACCCACGCGCGACCTTCTCCTTCTGGATCAGGCCGGCTTGCAGCGCCTCTCGGCCGGTCGTGCCCTTCGCGATGTCGCTCGTCGCGACCAGCGCGTCGACAAAGCGCGCGTTGTCTTGCGCGCGCTTGTCGGCGTTCGAGGCGTACACGTACACCCCGATCCCCGCGACAGCGGCGAGGACGATGGCGGCGGCGGCCATCAGCGTTCGGCGATTCGACACCGCGACTCCCCTCGAAGAAAACCTTCTCTCGCAAAGGAATCGTCGGCCTGACCGCAGCCGGTCTTGAGTCGGATGTGAGGCGGGGACGGGAGTCCCGGGGCAATTAGGGCCCTTCGACCTCGTTGTCGCCGCTCGGAGCGCCTTCCGCGACCTCGGTAGCGACCGCGACCTCGGTGGCCACCGAGTCCTCGGGTGCGACGGTGGTCGCTCCGGCCTCTGGCGATCCGGCCTCGGGGCCTTCCTCGTAGACCGGGCCGATGTAGTTGCCCTGCTCGTCGTAGGCGTGCTCACCGAAGTGGTCCTGGTACTCCGCGGCGACGACACCGCCCTCGGCAGCCTGCTTGATCGACAGCGAGATGCGGCGCCGATCGAGGTCGATGTCGATGATCTTCACCCAGAGCTCCTCACCCGGGGTCACGACCTGCTCGGGCGCCTCGACGTGATGCACCGCCATCTCCGAGATGTGCACGAGACCTTCGATCCCCTCGCCCACCTGCACGAAAGCGCCGAACGGGACGAGCTTGGTGACGCGGCCGTACACGAGCTCGCCGACCCCGTGACCGCCGGCGAACTCCTGCCATGGATCCTGCTGCGTGGCCTTCAAGGACAGGGAGATGCGCTCTCGTGACAGATCGACGTCGAGCACTTGCACTGTGACTTCGTCGCCGACCTGCACGACGGAGCTGGGGTGATCGACGTGCTTCCACGACAGCTCGGACACGTGGACGAGACCGTCCATGCCACCGAGGTCGACGAAAGCACCGAAGTTCACCACCGACGACACCACGCCCTCGCGGATCTCGCCGGGCTTCAGGTTGGTGAGGAATTCGTCGCGCTGCTCGCGCTGGGTCTCTTCGAGATACGCGCGCCGCGAGAGCACGACGTTGTTGCGGTTCTTGTCGAGCTCGATGATCTTGCACTCGATCTCGCGGCCGACGTAGGGCTGCAGATCGCGCACGCGGCGAAGGTCGACGAGCGATGCGGGCAGGAAGCCACGCAGGCCGATGTCGAGAATGAGGCCACCCTTGACGACTTCGATGACCGGCCCCTTGACGATGCCGTCCTTCTCTTTGATCTCCTCGATCGTCCCCCACGCGCGCTCGTACTGCGCCCGCTTCTTCGAGAGGATGAGTCGGCCGTCCTTGTCTTCCTTCTGCAACACGAGCGCTTCGAGCTCGTCGTCGAGCGAGACGATCTCGTGGGGGTCGACGTCGTTGCGGATCGAGAGCTCGCGCGACGGGATGACCCCTTCGGACTTGAAACCGATGTCGAGCAGCACTTCGTCGCTGTCGATCTTGACGACACGCCCGGTGACGATGTCGCCGTCGTCGAACTCGACGATCGTCGCGTCGACGGCGTCGGCAAACGAGAGCCCGCCGAGGTCGTCGAGCACGACGAGACCGTTCGGCTCCGGCTGTTCCTCGGAATCGGCTTCGCCGGTGTCGATGTGGGCGGCTGTATCGGTTGTTTCGGGGGTGGGCGTCTCCGCCGTGGCCCCGCTGTCCTCGGGGACGGAGGCTTCCGATGCCTCCGTCGCGTCCTGCTGCGACAACTGTGCTCCTCGAAACGGATGAATGCTCGGGCGCCGGCATACAACCAAGCGCGAGTGACGGGCCCCGGAACGAGGCCCAACGCGCCAGGCTACAGCTTGGAGCCCCTATTCCGAAAGCGCAGGTTCCGAAAGTGCAGGTCGCCGCGCGAGGAGCAGCAACGGTGACGGCGAGGCATTCGGCCTCCGCCACCTCACGCGCGAGCTGCAGGAAGTCAACCGAACGACCCACGCCCACGTGCCCTTCGTGAACGCGTTGCGGAGGTACGCACCGGGCGCCCTTACTTCGCTTCGGCCCAGGTGGGGCCGAAGCCGATGTCGACGACGAGCGGCACGCGCAGTTCGGTGACGTTCTCCATCACCTCGCGCACGATCGACTCGGTGCGCTCGCGCTCGTCGACCGGGACTTCGAGCACCAGCTCGTCGTGCACCGTGAGGAGCATCTGCGCGTTCGACCCGGTTTCTTCCAGCGCGTGGTCGAGCTGGATCATGGCGAGCTTGAACACGTCGGCAGCCGATCCCTGGACCGGTGCGTTCTGCGCCATGCGCTCCCCCATCTGGCGGATGCGGAAGTTGTCGGACGCGAGCTCGGTGATCTGACGCCGGCGACCGAAGATCGTGGTGGTGTAGCCGCGCTCGTGCGCCTCCCGCACGGTCTCCTGCATGTAGGTCTTCACGTTGGGGAAGCCCTCGAAGTAGGCCTCGAGAATCTTGGCGGCTTCCCCGGTGGGGATGTCGAGGCGCTGGCCGAGCCCATACGCCTCCATGCCGTACGCGAGCCCGTAGTTGACGACCTTGGCGAACCGACGCTGCGCGTCGTCGACCTTCGACTCGGGTACATGGAACACCGCGGCCGCGGTGGCGGTGTGCACATCGGCGCCGCGCTCGAACGCGTCGATCAGCCCGGGATCTTCCGCCAGGTGCGCGAGCACCCGCAGCTCGATCTGCGAGTAGTCGGCGGTGAGCAGGCCGTTGCCCTCCTCGGCGATGAACGCTCGGCGCATCTCTCGCCCGTCAGCGGTGCGTACCGGGACGTTTTGGAGGTTGGGCGCCTCACTCGAGATGCGGCCCGTGGTGGTGTCGGTCTGCTTGAAGGTCGCGTGGATTCGGCCGTCGGCGCGGATGAGCGGCGGGAGCGCGTCGGCGTAGGTGCTGCGCAGCTTCTCGACTTCGCGGTAGCGGAGCAGGTCTTCGACGATCGGGTGCTCGTCGGCCATCTTCTGCAGCGAATCGGCATCCGTCGACGGGCCGGTCTTGGTCTTCTTCACCGGGACGAGACCGAGCCGCTCGAAGAGGATCGCGCGGAGCTGCGGCGTGGAGTTCACGTTGAACTCCTCCCCCGCGTGCGCGTGAATGCGCCGAACCAACACTTCGCACTGCTGGGACAAATCGGCTCGGAGCGCGTCGAGGAACTCGCGGTCGATACGGATTCCCGCCGTTTCCATCTTCGCGAGGACGCGCACGAGGGGAAGCTCGAAGCGCTCGTAGAGGTCGGTGAGCTCGCGCGCGTCGAGCGCAGACGCGAGCGCGTCGGCGAGGCGAAGTACCGCGACGGCGCGACGCCCGGTTTGCTCCGTCTCCACGTCGCCGTCGAGGTCGAGCGTTCCCGGCTCGGCGTCGGCCGAGCGGACTTCGAGCGACAGGTAGCGAAGCGCGAGGTCGTCGAGGACGTACTTCCCCTCCGCGGGATCGAGCAGGTACGCCATCACCGCGGTGTCGTGACCGAGCGAACGGACGTCGAGGTCGAGGCCGTGCATCAGCTCCTTGGCGCGGTGCGCGATCAGCGGCGGGCCACTCAGTGACACGAGCCGGGCGAGGGACTCGCGGACCGACGGGTCGGTGAGCAGCTCGGCGTCGACATACGCGGCGCGGTTCCCGTGCGCGACGCCAAGCGCGCGCAGAGCGCTCGTGACCGGCGCACCGTCCCAGCGCGGCTCCAGCGCGTAGGGCTCGCTGCTCACCGCGAGCTCGTCGAACCGCGACACGACGGCCGCGGCGTCGCGCAGCACCTCCACCTCGACGTCGAGCGTGTTGGCCCCGGCTTCCACCGCGGCGGCGGTCTCACCCAGGCCAACGAGGAGGCGCGGCATCAACGTGCGGAACGCGAGTTGGTCGAACAGGACCCGCACCTGCTCGCGGTCCCACGGGCCTTGCCGCAGCTCGCCGGGTGTGACGTCGAGGGGCACGTCGCGCACGAGGAGCGACATCTCGCGGTTCAGGAACACGCGCTCACGCGCCTCGCCGAGGTTCTGGCGTTGCTTGGGCGGCAGCTCCTCGAGGTGCTCGAAGATCCCTTCGAGGCTGCCGTAGGTGCACACGAGCTTCGCTGCCGTCTTCTCACCGATCCCCGCGACGCCGGGCAGGTTGTCGCTCGGGTCCCCGCGCAACGCCGCGTACTCGGGATACTGCGAAGCCGTGACCCCGGTGCGCTCGACGATCCCGGCTTCGTCGTAGAGCACGTAGTCGGACACGCCGCGGCGGTTGTAGAGGACCTTGACGTGCGGATCGTGCACGAGTTGGTAGGCGTCGCGGTCGCCGGTGACGACGATCACATCAGTTCCGGCTTCCGCCGCGCGCGTTGCCAACGTGGCGATCACGTCGTCGGCCTCCACCCCGTCGATCTCGAGGGTCGGGATGCGGAGCGCGTCGACCACTTCGTGGATGAGGGGAAGCTGCGGCACGAAGAGATCGGGCGTCGCTGTACGGCCCGCCTTGTAGTCGGCGTCGAGATCGTCGCGGAAGGTGCGACCCGGCGCGTCGAATACCACCACGATCTCGTCGGGACGCTCGTCGGTGAGCACCTTCACGAGCATCGACGTGAAGCCGTAGACCGCGTTCGTGACCGTGCCGTTCGGAGTGGCGAGGTCGGTAGGGAGCGCGTAGAACGCCCGGAACGCGAGCGACAGGCCGTCGATCAACAGGAGCTTCGGTGCGTCTTCCGCCGGAGTCTTCCGCGCCATGCGCGCAGCGTACGCCCGGCGTACGACCGTTTCAGGGTGTGAGCTCACCCTCGACGACTTGCCGCGCGATCTCGCCGATCTGCACCCGGTTGCTCATCGCCTGCTGCTGGAGGAAGCGCCACGCCTCCTGCTCGGTCATGCGGTGTTCGTCCATCAGCCGCCCCTTCGCGCGGTCGGCGGTCTTGCGCGCCTCGAGCCGGCCCTGGAGGTCCCCCACTTCCTGTTCGAGCAGGGCGAGCTCCGCGAATCGGCCGAGCGCGATCTCGATGGCGGGCACGAGGTCGGTCTTCTGGAACGGCTTGACCAGATAGGCCAGTGCGCCGGCGTCGCGTGCCTGCTCCACAAGGTCGCGCTGCGAGAACGCGGTGAGGATCAGCACGGCGGCGAGACGCTCGCCCGCGATCTGCCGGGCCGCGGAGAGCCCGTCGAGACCGGGCATCTTGATGTCGAGGATCGCCAGCTCCGGCCGAAGCTCCCGAACCAGATCGATGGCTTCGTCGCCCCGACCGGTCTCGCCCGCGATCTCGTAGCCCTCTTCCTCGAGCAGCTCCCGCAGATCGAGGCGGATGATCGCCTCGTCCTCGGCGATGACGACGCGCGTGGGCCGAGAGGCCCGGTCCGCCGCCACTCGGTCGCCGTCAGCGAGCCGACAGCTCGGCCGAGATGCGATCGAGGAGCTGGTCCTGCTCCCCCTCGAGCTCCTGCACCGTCTTGCGCAGCGAGTCCCGGTGCCGCGCGAGCGCATCGGCGTGACGGCGTGCGTCGCGAGCCTCGACATCGGCCAGGGGGGTCTCGGCCACGAGGGCACGCAGGCGGACGTCGTCTGCCTCCTCCTCGAGGAACACGAGCTGCTCCTCGGTGACGCCGAGCTCGGCGCGGATGCGCTTGAGCCGTTCGCTGACGTCGACGAGGCGCCGTTGCAGGATCGACTGCGACATGGGCCGGGAGTCTACGACCCGGCCCCGCCACCCGTCGGGCCGCGGACTACCAGCCTTCAGTGGAACCGGCAACTTGGTCGATAGGTGGTCGCGGGCCGGGCGCCACTGCTTTTCGGAAATGAGAGCGGACGACATGAACCGGCGACGCCGACGGATGCTCATGGCACTCGTCGTCTTCGCGACGGCCTCGGGCGCGGTCGCGCCAAATCGGGTGACCGCCGACGATCAGCAGAAGCGCGACGCGCTCTCTCTCGCGCGCGATCGGCTGGAGGCCGCCCGCGCGCAGGCCACCGAGCTCTCCGACAAGATCTCGGCCGCTCAGTCAGAGCAGGCGAAGCTCGAGGACGAGATCGCCGACGCCGAGCGGACCATCCCCGCACTCAGGGACAGGGCCGACCTCCTGCGCCTCGCGATGAAGCAGCGGGCGGTCCAGCTGTACGTGGGGCACGACCAGCGGATCGACGCGCTCCTCCAGACCGACAGCGTCGTCGACGGTGCGCGCGCTGCCCTTCTGACCGGCAGCATCGCCACCCGCGATCGCGATCTCGCGGCGGAACTACGCACGACGGCGCACGAGCTCGAAGCACGCGAGGAGCAGCTCCGCTCCCGACGAGCCGACCTGGCCCGCACGATCGACAGCTTGGCTCCGCTCCAAGACCTGCTGCAGAAGCGGCTCACGGTCGCCGGCGCCGCGTACGAGAAGGTGAAGCAAGTGGTCGACGACCAGCGCCGACGCGGCGCGACCTCGGACATACCGACGGGTGCCACGCGATGCCCGGTCGACGGATTCGTCGTCTTCGCCGACGACTTCGGTGAGCCCCGCCCCGGTGACATGGTGCACGAAGGCATCGACATGCCCGCGGTCACCGACACGCCGGTTGTCGCGGTGGTCGACGGGATCGTGCGTCACGACGACGGTGGCCCCGGTGGGCACGGCGCGTGGCTCATCGGCACTGACCAGGTCGCGTACTACTCCGCGCACTTCTCGCACTACGAGGGCGACGACCGCCTCGTGGCCGCGGGTGACGTCATCGGCTATGTGGGCATGACCGGCGACGCGACCGGTCCGCACCTCCACTTCGAGGTGCATCCCGGTGGGGGGCCGGCGATCGACGGGTATCCGCTGCTCCTCAGCCTTTGCGCGGAGGAGACCGCCAGGCCACTCGGGTAACGTCACCGGAGGCCCGGGTGGCGCAATTGGCTGACGCGAGCGGCTCAAAACCGCTTGTCCTTCGGGACGTGTGGGTTCGAGTCCCACCCCGGGCACGCGAGCGGCTCACCAAGGCGCCACGTCACTGCAACCTCGGAAGCATCGTCTGCACTACTCGGTGATCACACGCGCCGAGCTGCTGGCCGGAACAACGGCGAGCAGCACGATCGCGACGCTGCTCGCGCCGTCTCGAGAACTCGTCGTAGACCGAGCCGTCGCCGATCGCGCCGGCCGTCTCCGCCGCGAGTCGGACATTCGCCTTCCCGATGCCCTGATCGCGGCAACGGCGATCGAACACGGGCTCGGCTTGGTCACCCGAAACCGACGCGACTTCGCACCCGTGCGCGGCCTGCGGCTTCGGGCGTTGTCGTAGCGGACGTCGGGACTACGTGGAGAGGCTGCCGTTCTCCAACCAGGCGCGGAGTGCGGGATCGAGCGGCGCGACGACCTGCTCGTACAGCGTGAGGTCTTCTGAAGTGAGCACGTCGCGCCAACGGCCGTTCGTGCCTTTGAAGAAGAAGGCCTCGGCGCCGCCCTTCCAGAGCATGGGCAGCATCGACCTGCCCGATGAATCGTGTTCGAGGGCTTCCTGCTTCATCGACTCGAAGCGCGCCCCCTCGACCAGCGACGGCCAGTCGTCTTCCGGGACGTCGATGCCGGTGAACGCGGCCACCCGCCGCATCTGTCCTTCGAGATCGGCGGTGAGGTCGTTGTAGTGCACCGCCAGCACGTTCGGAAGGTCTCGGAACGGCCAGAACGACTCGGCGTGGTAGTGGTGTGACCAGTACGGCCAGCCGTCGCGCTCCCACGGGAAGGACGCGCGCGTCATCCACGGCGCCCAGAACTCGCGCGGGTCCTCGGGACAGCGCGGCAAGGGCCCGCCCTCCGGGTCGCCGCTGGCGAACATCTCGTATGCCTCGTCCGTGTGCGAGTGGTAGTGGTTGAAGATCGACATGAACACGTCGCGCGTGTCGCGTGCGACCCAGATGTACCGGACGTCGGGGTAGTACGGCAGCGCGTCGAGCGGCAGGTGGCTCTTGACGAAGCGCTGGTGCTCTTGTGCCTCGATCCCGGCGATCACGCCGTCGAGTGGGGTCACGCGAAGGTCGATCCACGGCGACAGCGCACCGAGATCCTCGGTGAGCGGAGCGGCACCGAACACGAGAAGGCTCATGATGCGCTGCATCCACGTGGTACCCGACTTGTACGACGTGGAGATGATGACGTCGCCCGCTCGCGGCCGGTAGCTGTCCCAGCGCGTGCTGTCGAGATGGTGGTGGCGGTATGTGCGTACCCTCTGCGGGAGCTCTGTGCCGGCCACCGGGGTTCGCGCTACGGCGCCGGGGGCTCCACGATGCGGTCGAGCAGGTCGAGCAACTGCCGCTGCTCATCGGCATCGAGCCGGTCGAACACCGTGCCCCCGGCAAAGACCGCGTCGATGATCTCTTCGCTCAAGTGCACGCCCTTCGGAGTGATCACCAAGCGCTTGACGCGACGGTCGTCGGCGTCCGCCTGGCGCTCGACGAGGCCGAGGTCTTCCAGTCGGTCGACGAGCGCGGTGAGATTCGAGGGGTCGAGGTACAGGCGCTCTGCGAGCTCACGCATCGACGACGGTTCGCGCAGCGCGTACAGCGCCCGCACCTGAGTGATCGACATGTCCCACTGGGCTGCCCGGCGCGCGGTGTCTTGCTTGATGCACTGCACCACGCCGAACAGGGTGGCCGTGAGCGCGCGGGCGAGATCTTCACGCGCCTCGACCGGCATCGCCATGGCCCGCGAGTGTAGTTGGTCCCCGAGATAGTTGGCGAGTACCATGGTCGTTGCTCACCGGCATTCGACCGGCCAATCACGGGCTGCGTCCGCTACAGGCCGAGGGTCGACTCCACGCCCGCGTGACGCTCGATCGTGCGCATCCGAGCGCCCACCACCGCAAGCAGCTTCGGCGCGACCGACGGCATTGCGATCTCGAGCATCTCGTTGAACTCGTGACGTCCGAGCACCAGCAGGCTCATCGCGCTCGCCGCGGTGACAGTGGCCACGCGCTCTCCGCCGTCGAGCAGCGCCATCTCCCCGAAGAATCCGCCGGCGACAATCCGCCCGACCTCATCACCGTCGATGGTCGCGATCGCGTCGCCGGCAACCACCACGAAGAACTCGAGTCCCGGATCGCCCTCACGTGCCACCTCGGTGCCGGCCTCGACGGCTCGCGGCTTGGCCATCGCCGCGATCCGCTCGATCTCGCCTTCGTCGCACGCCGAGAACAGCCACACGCCCCGCAGCAGCGCGATCCGGTGCTCGAGGTCGACCGTGTCGCTCATGGTGAGCCGAGGCTCATGCCGACGGCCGTCGAGCCCCCCGGCGCATCGAACCCGAGTGGCGACGCCGTGAGCCGAGCACGAACGCGCTCCCGATGACGACCGCCGCAGCGCCGGCGAGGACGTAGGTGGACGTATGGCTGGAAGCGCCGGTGAATGCAAGGGCGGCCGCGCCGAGCACGTTGATGACCGCGTTGAGCTCACAGGACGCGCCCCGCACGGTCAGCAAGTGCTGACCGGGTGTGGTGCCCCGCGGGATCGTGATCGTGCCCGCGAAGCTGCCCGTGCTGTCGGTGGGCAGCGTGCCCACTTGCACACCGTCGAACAGCACGGCGACGGTCTCGCTCGGCTTACAGCCCGAACCGCGGAAGGACTCCTGGCCGCCGACCTCGATGTTCGGGTCGTCGACGGTGAGCTCGCCGTCGGGCGGGTACTGCGATATCTCGATGTCGTCGGCCTGGACGACCGGCTCCGGTGGCGGCGGGGGTGGTGGCGGCGGGACCGGCACGGTCTGCGGCTCCGGGTTCGGAGGGGGCTCGCTCGGGGGCGGCAATTCGGAGAAGCCCCCGAGCTCGAGGAGGTCGTCGAGGAACAGGTTTCCCGCAATGAAGAGGTTGCCGGTGAGGTCTTCGTACGTGAGCTGCTTCAGTTCGCTGAACTGGCCCTGGTCGAGCGTGACGTTCGTGGCCGAATCGAGCTGCACCGGCGGGGCGTTGCCGAGCTGCACGGTGATGGGGTCCTTGATGTCGATGAACTGACACGAGACCTGCGTGCCCAGTTGCGTGCAGATCACGACGAACACGGTGCCCTCGACGGCAGCGGTTGCGCCGCCCGCTTTGATCTCGAACGCCCCGGTCTCGGAGACCTTGGCGGCGCGGTTGAACGCAGAACCGACCGTCAGCGACCCTTGGGTCTGGCGCGCCCCCTGCTTGTTGGTGAGCTTGGAGATCGAGAACTCGGTACTCGGACCGAGGCGCGTATAGGAGCCGTCGGTATAGCTGATCTCGGCCAGGCCGGCGACGTCGGTGCGGAGCGCGTCGCCCTGGCGCAACGTCTGGCCGTTCTTCCCGGCCTTGTAGGAAGGCTTGCCCTTTGCCTTGACCGCGACGTTCGGCGTCCGGATCGTGAGCGTCGCCAGCACGGTCGCGGTGGAGGTGGCCTGCTTCGGCTTCGCAGGCTTCGCGGCGAGCGCGGGCGAGGCCAACGCGAGCAGGCACACCGATACGCCCAGCAGGGAGAGCGCGGCCTTACCCGCCTGCTTCCCCAGCACCGACCCGTGCTCCCCCAGGTTCACCGGTTGTCTCACCAGTTGTCTCACCGGGTCCTTCACTGGCCGAGTCCCGCACATCATCTGCGTCGTGTCCTGCCATGGTGTCGGCTGATTGGGCCAAGTTACCTGAATCAGAAGTCACTACTCGCCACAGTCGCAACTCCCGGCTCACGCCCTTCAGCTCCACGGGGCCGACCGGCTCGACCGGCGGGGGCGACGGCACCCGGCGCAACACCTGGTCCGAGAGGATGATCTCGCCGCGGCCGGCCGTGGAGCACAACCGCGCGCCGATGTTCACCGTGTCGCCGACCACGTCGTACTGGCGGCGACGGCGCCCGCCGAAGTGCGCGGCAACGGCTTCGCCGGTGTTGAGGCCGATACCGAACGACACCTCGGGCGCACCACGCTCGAGCAGCTCGCGGTTGAGCTGGGGCGTGAGCTCCTGGATTGCGATCGCGCACTCGAGTGCCTGCGCCGGATGGTCACTGGTCGGGATGGGCGCCCCCCAGACCGCGAAGACCTCGTCGCCGACGTACTTCATCAATGTGCCGCGCATCGCGAGCACGAGTTCGGTGACCCGGTCGTAGTAGTGGTCGAGCATCACGCGGACGGTCGCCGGCGACAGGCTCTCCGACAGCGCGGTGAAACCTCTGAGGTCGCAGAACAACACCGTCATGTCGAGCCGTTGGCCCTCGGCCGCGGTCTCGGCACGATCCTCGTCGACGAGCCGCTTCGCGACGGTCTCGGGCACGTACTGCGAGAACAGCGCGGTGACACGACGCCGTTGCCGAGTCTCACCGAAGTACCGGAGGACCACAGCACCGAGGAACGCGAGCGCAACGGCAACGAGCGGGTAGATGATGTTGTTGATGGTGCCCGCGTCGAAGCGCGCGACAACCAGGACGAGGCAGCCAAATACGAGCAGGAGTGTGACCACGGGCGAGAGCCACAACGGCAGCATGAGCACGAGCAGCCCGACCAGCATCGTGAGGAGCGCCACCCACATCAACGTCGTGGTATCGCTTGCTGTCTGGAGATACGTGCCGGTGAGCATCGTGTTGGCCGCGTTGGCGTGCAGGAACACACCCGGGAGGCGCGACGACTTGTTCGTCGGCACGAGCCGGACGTCACCCGACAGTGGATCGGTGGCACCGATGAACACGATCTTGCCCGCGACACGACTCGCATCGAGACTCCCGTCGAGCACGTCGAGTGCGGAGATCGCGCTCGTGGGCTCGGAGAGCTTGGCGGAGAAGTTGAGCACCATCGACGTCTCGGACCCCGTGGGGATGAAACGGTCCGCTGCGACGACGCCGCCAGGCCGAACGATCGCCGGTGCTGTGACGCCGCGCAGTTTCATCACCGCAACAAGCGCCAACGCGGGAAGGAAGGCGCCCTTCTTGGTGTCGAAGACGAGCGAGACGCTCCGAACCACACCGTCGGCGGGATCCTGGTTCACCTGGACATGCCCGATCCCGGCGGCGTTCTCCGCGAACTTGTCGTACACATTCGTGCCCTCGAGTGCAAGCGGCGGCCGACCGTTCTTTCCGGAAATCGCGTTGGTCACGCCTTCCCCGAAGACCACGTTGCCCGCCTGCTTCACAGCCGCCGCGAAGGCGTCGTCGCCGGCAGGATTGTCCGACTGCTGCGAGAACACGAGGTCGAACACAATGACCGCGGCACCCGCCTGCGACAGACGATCGGTAAGGTCGGCCATCCGCCCGCGCGGCCAGGGCAGCGGGTCGTCGAAGAAGTTGATCGCCTTGCGGTCGATCCCCACGACCACGACGCGCTTGTCGGTGGGCGCGCCGGGGAAGAGCGCATCGGTGGCGCGGCGCTGGAAGCCCCCGAGCACCTCGGCCGACAGCCCGGCCCAGGCGATACCGGTGACCACAACGGTGAGCAGGAGAACCGACACCAAGCGCCGGATCAGCACGTGTCGCTTCACTCGCGCGACCTTAGGGCTCGCGGCTTCTGGGATTGGTCCGCCCGCCCCGCGGTCCCTGTGGGCGGAACACGGCGGTCACCGCCGGACGCTTCGCGCTGAGCGAGACCGCGATGGTGCACGTGAGCTTCGTACCGGCGCAGAGACCACGCCAACCAGCGAAGCGCGCGCCCGGCCCCGGAGTCGCCACGACACGAACTTGCGAGCCCGGAATCAGGTCCCACGAGCAGTTCCCCTGACACGGCCCGCCCTCTAGCCGGGAGATGCTCCCTTGGCCAACAGCCGACGCAACGAGCTTCACGGCAGGGCCGAAGGTCGCGGTGACCGTCGTGCCGTCCTCGTTCACGGTCGTGTCGCAGGAGTCGCTGCTCCCGGAGCACGCCCCACCCCACCTGAGGAGTCGATAGCCCGCCTGCACCACCGCTATGAGCCGCACCGGAGTTCCGCCGTCGTAGCGCTGCGCGCACTCGTCCGGGCACACCCTCAGGAAGGGAGCGATCGAGACCTGGCCTCCGGGCCCTGCGGCTACCACCGAGAGCACACCCGGGGGGCTCTCCAGGTGCATGAGCCAGGGCGAATCGCGCACGTCCCACCATGTGCCGGGATGGTGGTAGTAGTCGTCGTTCCCCACGTCGAGGGTCGAATCCGACAGCCGCGGTCCCGGGTGGATGGACCCGGTGGAGAGGATGTCCGCGGTGCTCTCGCACACGTGCCCGCGGTCCTCGCACGCGTTCGGCGCTCCTCCGGCAGTGAAGAAGTCGTTGAACGCGTGGATGAGCTCGTGGGCCACGGTACGCGCGGGCCACCCGTTGCCGGCGCCGTATCCGCCGACCGCGCACCCCGAGGCACCCTGCAGGAAGACAAACGAGACCAACCGGGGCCCACCGCGCACCGAGCTGCTCGCCGACCGACCGCAGAAGTTCTCGGGTGCCGGACCGTCGTAGAACACGAGGTACTTCTTCGTCGCATCCGTGAAACCGGCGTTCATGAGGTCGTCACCGACCGAGTCTGCGAGGTCGACTCCGTTCTCGACGTCGAGCGCGCTGCTGTCCTGAGTGAGCGCGAGGCTCGACAGGTCGAGCGCGCCGAATTCCGAGTCGCAGCCGGCGAAATCCGCGAAGTCGAAGCGGGGAGCGCGAGCGGGATCCTGCGATCGCCACCACGTGTCGACACCCGCCAGGTCGCGGACGATCGCCCGCGACAGGTCCCCGAATCGGTCAGCGGTGTCGGTCGGGTAGGCGTAGATCACGTGGACCTGCCTCGGCGCCACGACATCAGGACGATCGCCCGCGAGCTCGCCGGGGCCACACCAGCCACCCGGGAGCGGTGCCGCGGCGGCGTGCGGGATCGGAACGAGCAGGCATGTGACGGCGGTCACGAGGGCGAGAGCCAGGCGTCGCTTCGTCTCCACCACTCGAACGGTAGGGGTGCGGCAGACCCGGAGACGCGCGCGAATACCGTCGCCGGACGCGCGCAGCGGCGATAATGCGGAGGATGTCCGCTCCCCTCGCGCTCGAGTTCACCACCACAGTGCTCGTGATCATTGCGATCGCGTCGGTGCTCATCCTGGTGCTCATCGTCGTCGCGCCGTGGCGACGCGTCCGCGAGGAGCCTCCGCTCGATCCTGACGTCGAGACGCGGTTGCTCCTCCACCGTCCCAACCCCGAAGAGGAGACGGGCGAGATTCCCACGGGGCGCGTCACCGATCTCACCGACGCCGGTGAACCGGCCAATGATCGTGCCAATGATCGTGCAGGCGGCGAGCCCGAATCGGGAGACTTCGCCGAGCTCCACGACCTCGACGACTAGAGCTGAGCGCCCGCGAGGCGGGTATCCCGCCGAGCAGCGAAGCGTGGCCTCAGCGGCCCGGCAATCCTGCAGATATCGTCCTACTGGCGGCCGGGA
>JBBDHW010000010.1:0-11494 GCA_040880805.1 Acidimicrobiia bacterium
CGCGTCGAGGGGCACCGCCACGTCGAGCGGCTCCGGTCGTCGGATCGAACGCGCTCATGAACCTTCCGACGGCCGGTTCAGCCGACGATGTACTGCTCGGGGTCGGCCGATCGCGTCCACTCCCAGTACAGCTCCAGCCGCCACGGCGAAAGCGTGAAGATCTTGCCCTGCGGGTTCTTGTAGTGGCTGTGTTCGATCGACGGGTGTGACCACACGAGCTGATCGATCTCGCGGCGGTACCGCTCGACGTATTCGTCGTGCGCGTCCTTGCACACCTCGATCGTCCGTGCTCCGGACGCCAGGACCCGGTGGATGCAGTCCATCGCGTAGTGGATCTGGCATTCGGAATGGAAGAACAGGCTGGCACCGTGCGCGAGGTTCGTGCCAGGGCCGTACATACAGAAGAGGTTCGGGAAGTTCGGGATCGCGATCCCGAAGTACGCCGTCGGCTCGTCGCCCCACTGGTCGCGCAGCGACACGCTGTTCCGCCCGGTGACGTCCATCGACGCGAGGAAGTCGTTGTGGCGGAACCCGGTCGCGTAGCAGATGACGTCGGCAACGTGGCGCGCGCCGTCGACGGTGAGCACACCTTCGGGGACGATGCGCTCGATGCGCGTGTGCACGAGCTCGACGTTCGGCTTCTCGAGCGTGCGCAACCAGGACCCGTCGTCCTGGAGAATCCGCTTCCCCATCGCCGGGTAGTCGGGGATCGACTTCTCGATCAGGTCGGGCCGGTCCTCGAGGTGCATCGTGATCCACGCCGTCAGCTGCCGGCGCCGCAGCTCGTTCTGCTCGTTGATCGAGATGCCCTCGCTCGAACGGAAGTCCGGATCGACCCGGTAGGGCTCGGTCCCCATCGCGATGCCGGGATAGAGCATGAGGAACCGGAACCAGCGCGCGTAGAACGGGAGGTGTTGCATCGCCCACCGGTCACCGGGCGGCACCTTCGCGTGGTACAGCGGGTTCGGCAGCATCCACTGGGTCGTCCGTTGGAAGATCGTGAGCTGCTCGACCCGGTCCGCGATGGTCGGCGCGATCTGGAACCCGGAGGCGCCGGCGCCGACGAGCGCGAACCGCTTGCCCGTCACGTCGAGCCCGTGCGGCCAGCGCGCCGAGTGGAACGACGGGCCGGCGAACGAGTCCATGCCGGCGATGTCCGGAAGCCTGGGGATGTTCAGCGAACCGACCGCGCTGATAACGAACCGCGCCTCGAGGACCTCCGTGGTCCCGTCCGGGTTCCGAATGCCGACATGCCAGAAGCTCGTCGGCTCGTCCCACGTCAGGGACGTAACGTCGGTCCTGAAGCGGCAGTGCGAACGGAGCTCGTACTTGTCGAGCACTCCGACGAAGTAGTCGCGCAGCTCGGGCTGCTGGCAGAAGTACTCGGTCCAGTGATGCGACGGCTCGAACGCGTAGCAGTAGTGATGACTTCCGACGTCGACGCGCGCACCCGGGTACCGGTTCTCCCACCAGGTACCACCCGGACCCTCGTCCTTCTCGACGATCATGAAGGGAAGGCCGGCCTGCGACAGGCGGATCCCCGCGAGGATGCCGGACAAGCCACAGCCGATCACGACGACCGGCGACGCAGCCCTCGCCTCGTCCGACACCTCGTCGCCCCACGAGATCGCGCCGCTGTCGGCGCCGTCGAACTGCATGTCCTCGAGGAACATCGGCACCATGACCCCCTCGAGCGGCTTACCCGCGAGGAACGCCATCATCTCGACGAGAACGTCTCGGGACAGCTCGTGCGGAATGCACCCGCCGTCCCGGTAGGCGGCGATGGCCGGCACCGCGCGGCGCCGGATTGCGGCAAGCTCCTCGTTCTCGAGACCGCCTTGCAGGTCCGCGGCGTTCGGCACGCTCCGGAGCGACAGCTCGCGGATCCAAGACGGATCGCCCGTCATGTGCACAAGCGAGCACAGCAGCACGGGAACGGACACGTCCTCGAGCGCGGCGGCGATGGCGTCGTCGTCGTCGGTGAACGGTTCACCGATGTGCGGGTTCCGTACGTCGTTCACGGTGGTGAGCGTAGAGGCGCCGCGACGGGAACGCTCGCCGAAACCCGCCGACGGGCACCAACACCAGACGTGCCGGACTGCGCTCGCGTCGCCACCGTCAACGACGCACAAATCCGCGATACGCGTGAGCGTCCGCTTGAGGGCCCGCGGAGGTGCCGACATGGCGCGCTCGATGCGTCGATCGCTGGAGTGTTCGGTGCGCGTGGTCCGGCGCGTCCCTGATCGGCACGTCGGGGGCATTGCCTCGCGTGGTTATGGCCGCTCGTTCTGGGACGGCCGTCAGCTGCGGAGGTGCATCCCGAGCCGTCGATCTGTCCCGCTCTCCGTAGGCCTCACCGCCGTATCGACGAACCCCCTCGCGGTGATCATTGAGCAGTCCCTCGGTCGGTGGTCGGTGTTGGCAGATACCGCCACCGCCACCGGCCGGGGGACACTCGACGTGGATGCCTCAGCGAGGAACGGCGACTTCCACTGGCCACCAGCGGGAACTCTCTCATGGCCATGGACACAAGTTGTTTGACACGCTTCACCGACGAGGGACCGTTGCTGCTGTCCACGACGACGAGACCTGAGCACGGAAGCCCGATTCTCATCAAGTCCTCATCTACGCAGCCCGGCGGCATGTCATCGTCGTCTTGTGGGCCGCCGGCCCGGACCAAGGAGGTCGCTGTGCAGATCCTGATCGTGAACTTCAACCTTGACGGACTCTCAGAGGAGGAATTCGCGAGCTCGTGCGACGAGCTCGCTCCTGCCTTCGCCGCGGTCCCGGGACTCGCTTCGAAGGTTTGGCTCGCCGACCGCGCCGAGGGGATCTTCGGCGGCGTGTACACGTTCGAGTCCGAGAAGGCCGTCGACGACTTCCTCCAGTCGGACGTGTTCGCCGGAGTCGGCTCGACACCCGGTCTCGTGAACATCTCGGTCCGTCGCTTCGGCGTACTCGACGGGCCTACCCGTGTCACCCGTGGGTTGGCGCAGCCCGCGGGCGTCTGAGCCTGGCACTCTTGTCGCGATGAGCGACGGCGTCACGCTGAAGGGACGGGAGCGCGAGCTCGCGTCCCTTCAGCGCGTGCTCGACGCGAACGGGCCGCGTGTGGCGTTCGTCTACGGCGTCGCGGGCATCGGCAAGTCGGCACTGCTCAACGCCTTCGCGAGCGGAGTGCGAGGGTCCGGAACTCAGGTGTGGCGGATCGACTGCGCGGCCATCGATCCGACGGAGTCGAGCTTTCGCGCGGCGCTCGACGCGGCGGGCTGGCAACCAGGAAGCGCTGGCGTCGTGCTCGTCGACACCTATGAGATGTTCCGCATCGCCGATCCCTGGTTGCGGCACGAACTGGTTCCGTCGTTGTCGACGGAACTGCGCTTCGTCATCGCCGGGCGCGACGCCCCGATGCTCGAATGGTCGACCGAGAGGGGTCGAGTGGGCGGGCTCGAGATCCTCCCGCTCGTCGGGTTGACCGATGAGGCCGCGCAAGCCTTTCTCGCCGACGCGAATGTGGCGGAAGACCACGCTGACATGATTTGCCGAATCGCGCGCGGCCACCCTCTGTCGCTTCGCCTCGCCGCGGAGGCAGACGTCGCCCACATGCCGATCGACGAGGTCGGGCCGCGCGTGGTCGCCGCGCTGGCGACCGCGTTTCGCGCCGGCCTCGATGACGAGGGTCGCCGACTCCTCGACGCTGCATCGGTGCCTCGCCGAGTGACGAGAGGTGTCCTCGAGGCAATGGCGTGCCAAGACCCAGACGACGCGATGGAGAGACTCGGGGCGCTCAGCTTCGTAGACGAAACATCGGAAGGGTTGCGGCTGCACGATGCGGTGCAAGCCGCAGTCTCCGCCCGGCTACGCGCCCTCGAACCTGAGCGGTTCCGCGAACTGCGCTCGGCCGCGTGGCGCCATCTCCAGAACGAGACACGGCGGGCGGGCGCGAGTGACCTCCACCGATTCACCGCGGACCTCCTTTTCCTCATCGACAACCCGTTCGTCCGCGAGGCGATGTTCCCCGCGACTGCCCATGCGTTCAGTGTCGAGAGGTCGCGGGAGGAGGACTCCGAAGCTCTGCGAACGTTGTGGCACGAATTCGAGACACCGGAGGGCGCCTCGGTGTTGGACGCGTGGTTGCGCCTTCGTCCTGACGCGGTCCGAACGGTTCGCGACCGGACCGGAGCCGTCGTCGGGTGTTCGATCGTCGCCGAGTGGCGAGACATCCCGCCCTCTCTCGAACGAGCCGACCCAGTCGTCGCAGCTTGGTCGCGGCACGCCGCGCGTGACCCGCTGCCTCCCGGCCAGCGGACTCTCACCCACCGGCGCTGGCTCGCCGCCGGCACGGGCGAGGGCCCGAGCGGCGTGCAGGCCGCGGCGTTGCTCGATGTCAAGCGTGATTACTTCCGTCTGCGGCCACACCTGGGTCGGCTCTACCTCAGCGTCCGCGACCCCCGGCCCTTCCTCGACGCGCTGCGCACGCTCGGCTTCCGTCCCTTCGACGAACCCATCGAGGTCGGCGGCGAACCGTTCCATCTCGCGGCGCTCGACTTCGGACCGGACTCCGTCGACGGGTGGCTCAACCGCATCGCCGCGGCCGAACTCGGCGAGAGCGATCAGCCATTCCTCGATGAGCGCGACCGCAGCGTCGATCTCGGTGGCGCTCGCATCCAGTTGTCGCCCCTCGAATTCGGAGTGCTGAATACGCTCGCCGCCCACCCTGCGGCGCCGGTGTCGCGCGCCGACCTACTCCGCGAGGTATGGGGCACGAGTTACGACGGTGGCAGCAACACGGTCGACGTCGTGATTCGCAGCCTCCGCAGGAAACTGGGCGCCGTTGCCGACCGCATTGAGACTGTCCGCGGCGTCGGCTACCGACTCAGGTGAGCCACGGCCCTAGCAGCTGAATGTTGTAGCGCCCTCATCGCCGATCCACGTCCAGGACGCGCGCCCACACCTGATAGTGCCACCGCCCCACCTCGGGGTTAGTCCCGGCACCGACGAGGAGCACGCGACAGTCAGCGCGTCACAACTCCCGAACCCCAACGGGCAGCCACGACGCATCCCGACGTGCCGATATGCGCTCAGCTCGAGCTGTCATCCAGCGGATTACGAGTGCGCGTTCGGTGCGTTGGGCGTCTACCGATCACGCGATCGACCGAGCCGCGACGAACGCTTACGTCGCGCTCTGGGAACGGTGGGCCAGGTTCATGTGAGCGTGGTCAACCCCCCGATCGGCACGGCCATCCATTCCCCCTCGGCGTCGCGCAGCGAAACACACGTGCGCTCGATGACCTCGCGCTCGAAGGTCGAGCCGACACGGGTGCCATGACCACGCCGGAGGAGGCGGGTGAGGGCTGGCACCTGCGGGAACGTCCTCGACGGCTCCCAGCCAGCCGCCCGTGCCTCTCGATAGACATTCACGACGGCTCCGACAAGATCGTCGTCCCAACCGGTATAGCCACGCGCTATCGCGCGGTTCAGTGCGCGGGGACGTCGTCGCGGCTTGACCATCGTGATCTTCATACCCTTGAACTCCGCGCCCGCGGCGACACGACCCCAGAATCCGTCGTGGAGTGCAAGACCCGCCTCGACGGTGAGGTGCTCCAGATCATGCGGCAACCCCGACTTCGTCGTCGCACGCGTCTCGACGAGCGCGCCGTCTTCCCGAACTGCTCGCGCGAGACAGACTCGCTCGGATACCCGGACGAACTCGACGTCCACGACACCAACGTACGCATACAGCAAGCGCGGGCCGGCCAATTTCCTGATGCGGGCCGGGTAGCACCACGCCGAGGAATTCGTTCGGTGCGCGTCGCAGCGCGCGGCAACGCATGTTCTGTCGTCGCGTTCTGTTCGGTTTCGCGCATCTGAAGCGTGCCGCGGATCGGCAGTTCTGGCGCGCGAGATATGGGTGGCCAGGCGACGTTCCCAACCGCGTCGGCTGGTGAGTCAGCGCTCGCTGATCACCGACACCGTGTTGTTGTTCTGGTTGGTGACATAGACGGTATTGGTGTTCCGATTCACCGCCACACCATACGGACCGGTGCCGACGGGGATCGTGGCGGTCACGGTATTGGTCCGCCCGTTGATCACCGCCACCGTGTTGTCGGTCGCGTTGGTGACATAGACGGTGTTGGTATTCGGGTTCACCGCCACCGCGGTTTGATCGCCGCCGACGGTGATCGTCGCGTTCACGGTATTGGTCCGCCCGTCGATCACCAACACCGTGCCGTTGCTATTGGCGACATAGACGGTGTTGGTGTTTGGGTTCACGGCCACACTGGCCGGACCGCCGAAGTCGAGGATCGTGGCGGTCAGGGTATTGGTCCGCCCGTCGATCACAAACACCGTGGCGCTGCCGGTGACATACACGGTATTGGTGTTCGGGTTCACCGCCACCGCGTACGGACTGGCGCCGGGTTCGATGGTGGCGGTCACGGTATTGGTCCGCCCGTCGATCACCGACACCGAGTTGTCGGAGCCGTTGTTGGCGACATAGACGGTGTTGGTATTCGGGTTCACCGCCACACCAGTCGGAATGGTGCCGACGGGGATCGTGGCGGTCACGGTATTGGTCCGCCCGTCGATTACCGACACATTCTGGTCGCCGCTGTTGGTGACATAGACGGTGTTGGTATGCGGATTCACCGCCACACCGAACGGAGCGGAGCCGACCGGGATCGTGGCGGTCACGGTATTGGTCCGCCCGTCGATCACCGACACCGTGCCGTTGCCGCTGTTGGCGACAAAGACAATCTTGGTATTCGGGTTCACCGCCACACCGTACGGAGCGGAGCCCACTGGGACTGTGGTGGTCGTGGACGCGACCGCCGTCCCACCAGGCAACCCGACCGCGAGCAGCCCGCCGATCAGCAACACCCCCGCGACACGCCGAATCCCATAACTGCTGCTGCGCAGCGCGTGACCTAGAGACATGATTCCTCCCTGTTCCCGCCCGTTCCCCGCCAAGAGAACCGGACACCGCTTCCCGCGAACCCGCACCGCTCGGCGCGTGGTGGATGTGCGCGATCCGACTTCGGCGTAACTCTAAACGACCCACACCGGCTGAATGCAATGCCGGTGAGCGTGACGACCGCAACCGCGGACGTTACGCAGTGCCGTGACCGGACGCGAGGCACGTAGTAGTCACACGCGCACAGATTGCCCGGTCCGCGACGCTCCCGCCAGGACGTTCGTCACGACAGAACATCACCCGTATAACGGCAGCTATGGCGCGGAGTCGCTCAGACGCTTCTCCCATGTCAGCAACGTGTCGTCGACCTCGATCGGTCCCGACCGGATCTCGATCGTCCCCATCACACGCTTCGGCGCGACGCCCGCATCGACGTACCCGCACTGTCGGTACAGCGCCTGAGCAGGGGCGTTGTCAACACTGACGGTGAGGCACAGCCGATCGAAACCTCGCGTGCGCGCCTCGTCCTCGGCGCGGGCAGTAAGCGCTGAAGCAATTCCGCGTCGCCGATACTCGAGGCGGACCTCCACATCCTGCAGTTCCGGTGGATCGGTCAGCGCGAGGTGCGCATGCCCAACCGGCTCGTTGCGTTCCCAAGCGACGAGATAGAACCCATCCCCTTGGTGCAGCCGCGCCAATCCGAGCACGGACACAACTAGCTCAACTTCGGCGGAAGCGAGCGGGCGAACTTCTGCCATCGCCGCCCAGAATGCCCGCTCCGGATCGCCGCCGCCACCAGCGTCGCCGCGCCAGAAGATCACCCGCACCGAGCGGCACGCATGCGCTCTGGTGTCATGCCCAGAACTGATCCCAAACGGGCAATCGAGCGGCATGATGTGTATCTCGTCGACTGCGCCTGCGTTGTTCACGTGGTACAGGGTGCACACATCGAGGTTCAGTTCCTGCCCTTGCCGCTTGCCCGTCGCGGTTTCAATCACCGTTGCGTATTCATCGCCGCCGAGGATCTCTTTGACATCGGTCGTTAGCGCCCCGTCGGTCAATTCGGTGATGAGGGCGATGAACTGAGCGATGCCCGACTTCCCGCGATAGGTACCCGCCCGCGCGTTGGTTCCGTGGTCATGCTGGACCACGTCGTCGGCATCACCGCTTGAAGCCCTTCCAGGTCACCGGCGAGGTAGCCGTCATAGATTCGCTGCACAACCTCGATTGCACTCTCTGCCATCTTCACGCTCCCCCTTGGGACAGGTACGTGTTGGCATTGTCAGCCATCCAAGTGTTCGGGCCTGTCGGCGCAACAGAATACCTGCGCCACCCGCGGCGTCGTTTCCCTAGCGTCGCGTCGTAGCGTGCAGGAGGACGCGACGCGGTCACTGACGGCTACTGCGGTCAGTGCGAAATCGCGCTGACCACGCACGCCGTCTTCCGTCAGACAACCCGTCGCCGGCGGGTCGTGTCGCTGACGCCGCCGAACACCTTGGTGAGAGCTCGGTAGACCGAGCAGCTGGTGGGCCACTGGGTGACGACCTTGCCCGTGGGCGCCTTGAAGTAGTTGTTGCTCATTGTCCAGGAGGTGCCAACCATCTTGGACTGGAGCCACCGGTTCCACAGGGCGTCGAAGCTCGGCCTGACCTCGACGGCCGTCACGCGCTCGCGCCGCATGCGCAACATCGCGCGCACGGCGTACTCGGACTGGCTCTCGAGCATCGTGACGATCTCCCCACCGTTGGTGCCCGGCCCGTAGAGCATGAAGAAGTTGGGGAACTCGGGGACCGTGATGCCGAGGAAGGCGTGCGGCTCGCCGGCCCAGTACTCGTTGAGCGTTGTGCCCGTGCGGCCCAAGACCTTCAGCCGCGCGAGGTAGTTGGCCGGCTGGAAGCCCGTCGCCATCACGAGGACGTCGATCCTCCGCTCGACGCCGTCGACGTCGACGATCCCCGTGCGGGTCACCGAGGCGACCGCCTTGGGGATCAGCTCGACGTTGGGCTCCTTGAGCGCGGGGTAGAACGTCGTGGCGAAGACCGGCCGCTTGCCCGGGTAGGGGTACGCGGGGGTGACGGCCTCCCGCAAGTCGGGGCGATCCTCGAAGTTCTTGGCGATGTAGTCGAGGCAGAACTGGCGGCGGGCGGCGTTTTCCTTCGTGTCGACCCGGAAGATCTTGCCGCCCCAGATGTTCTTCTCCATCAGCCACTTCAGCCGAAGGCGCTCCTTTTTGCGCCGCCACGGGTTCGAGAACGCTCTGCGCTCCTCGTCGGTGAAGTCGCGTTCGCCCTTGGGCATGACCCAGCCCGGTTCGCGCTGGAACAGGTACAGGTGCGCCACGATCGGCTGGATGGCGGGAACGATCTGCGTGGCCGTGGAGCCCGTGCCCACCACGGCGACGACCTTGTCGGTCAGGTCGTGTTGGTGCTCCCAACGCGAGGTGTGGAACTCGGGGCCCTCGAACTCATCGAGCCCCGGCCAGTCGGGGTAGCGAGGGACGTTCAGGAACCCCACGCCGCTGATGAGCACGTGGCACTCGTCGGTGGTGCCGTCGTCGAGCCGGACCGTCCACACATGGCGGTCGTCGTCCCACGTGGCCGACTCGACGGCCACCCCGAGGCGCAGGTGCGGGCGCAACCCGTACTCGTCGACGGTCTCCTCGAGGTACTTCTGCAGCTCGGCCTGCTGGGCGTGGGTGCGGGTCCAGTCGTGCGGCTTGAACGAGTACGAGTACAGGTGCGAGCCGACGTCGACCTCGGCGCCGGGGTAGGTGTTGTCCCACCACGTCCCCCCGATGCCGAGCGACGACTCGTAGATCGTGAACGAGTGGATCCCGGCGCGCTTCATCTTCACGCCGGCGGCGATCCCGCCGAAGCCGGCGCCGACGACCACCGCCCGCGGCGTTCCCTCGGGACCGAACAACTCCTCGGCGCTGGGCTTCATGCGACGTCTCGGGGGTAGATCATGAACTCCAGGAGGTTTCCATCCGGGTCGCGCACATACACGCTCGACGCATCAGCGCCGCGAGCGCCTCGTCGCGCCACTGGACCCTCGATGATGTCGGCCCCCGCACTGTCCAGCACCGCGTGCAGCGATTCCGGTGATCCGCCCCACACGAAGCAGAGATCGCCGCACGGCGGTTGCGCGGCCGGTGCCCGGAGGGTGAAGCCTTCCCGCTGCCATGTCGCCGCACGATGAAAGTTGATCATCTGGTCGCCGACATGGACCGACACCAGGTGGGGAGTCTCGTCGACCTCCAATCCGAGCGAGCGATAGAACGCCACCATGGCTTCGGTGTTCTGCATCGGAAGGGCGACGTGATCGAAGCCGCAGAGAGTTCCGGACTGCTGAGGTTGCGTCATCGAATGTGAGGGCGTGCTCAGGGCGCCGGCGTCAAGCGGTACAGCTGGGCACAGTTGGTCATCGTGATCTTGCGGCGGTCCGCTGCGGGCAGGGTGCCGAGCGTCTCCTCGATCGCGCGCCGCGAAAAGGGAAAGGTGCTGTCGGTGTGCGGATAGTCCGATGCCCACATGCACGAGTCGGCGCCCAGGAGCGGAATGAGATCGGTGCCCAGCGCGTCCTCCTCGAAGGTGGCCATCACCTGGCGACGGAATAGCTCGCTCGGAGGGGTACGGGTGGAGTAGTCGATCTTGTCGCGGAGGTTGCGCCACTCCAGGTCGGCGCGCGCCAAGAAGTACGGCAACCATCCGACGCCTGACTCCGCGAGCACCAGCGTGAGACCGGGATGCCGCTCGAGTGCGCCGCAGAACATCATGATCGCGAGCGGCTCGTCGAGCTGCAGCGGCAAGACCGTGGCGAACGCCGCCGACTGCCACTTGCCCATCCGGTAGCTGAGATTGGAGGAGGTCCCGCCCTTGAGATGGAAGCTGATGGGGAGGCCGGTGCGCTCCGCGGCTACCCACAACTCGTCCCAGGCAGGGTCGCCGACGTCGATGTCGAAGACGTCGATGATCGCGCCGCGGTGGCCGAGTTCCGCGCACCGCTCGAGTTCGGCCGCCGCTGCCTCCGGCGAGTGGCCGGGCAGGAACGCGAGGACGCACAGCCGATCGGGAGCGACCGCATTGAACTCCTGGACCGCCCAGTCGTTCCACGCCGCGTAGCACGCGTCCTGCAACGCGGGGTCGAAGATCGGAAGACCCAGCGCGAGCGGTCCGTAGATCACCGAGCCCAACAGGCCGTCGCGCTCCATGTCCTGCAGCCGCAGCTCCGGGTTGCCGGCACGGAAGCCGTCGTCGTCGATGCCGGCTCGCGAGATCGCGTTGAGGCTCTTCAAGAGGTCGCTGTTCCGGGGGTTCCCACTGCCGCCCAGCACGCGGTCTTCGCACACCCATACCGACTCGCCCTCGCGCTCGACCACGTGCGGTCCGCGCTCGGCCTCGGCACGCGGCAGCCGTGACTGCCACAGCTCGGGCGGCACCGCACGAAGATCCAGGTGGTCGTCGCAGGAGTAGATGCCGGTCGCCGGTTCCATACCGCGCCCTTCTCTCGGCGCCTCCCATCTCCACTCTTGGCGCCTTCGGCGCCGGGCCGCTCGGCCCCGCTCGCTGCGGCGCAGGGTAA
>JBBDHW010000010.1:11504-46260 GCA_040880805.1 Acidimicrobiia bacterium
GCAGGGTACCTGCGCCGCTTCACCCTCGCTCACGGATCGTATCTTGGCTCTCTGGGCGCGCCGGCCACTCGCCCGTCGAGGAGTGCGACGATCCGGGACGGGCTCAACGGAAGCCGGGTCACCGACACGCCGAACGGCGAGAGCGCATCTGCCACCGCGTTGACGACGGCGGGCGGTGCGCCGATCGCGCCACCTTCGCCCACGCCCTTGAACCCGCCGGGGCCCGGGCTCGGCGTCTCGATGTGCCCGTACTCGATGACCGGCACCTCGGCGGCGGTGGGTAGCAGGTAGTCCATGAACGTCGTCGCGACGGGGTTGCCCTGCTCGTCGTAGGCCAAGTGCTCGTAGAGGACGCCGCCGATGCCCTGCACGGTCCCGCCGGCGATCTGGCCCTCGACGACGCTCGGGTTGATCATCGGCCCGCAGTCCTCGCTCACGATGTACCGCAGGAGCGTCACCTGACCGGTGACCACGTCGACCTCACAGGTGCACACGTGCGTGGCGTTCACCCAGATCGATCCGCGGTGTGTCGTGTACCGCGCACTCGCCTCCAGCCCAGCAGGCACGCCGGGCGGCAACGAGTACGCGTCGAAGTACGCGAGCGCCGCGATCTCGGCCAACGAGATGCCGACCGACGGTGAGCCCCGCACACTCGCCCGGCTGTTCGCCAGCTCGATGTCCTCGGCCGCCGCCTCGAGCTTGTGCGCTGCGATGGCAACGATGCGATCGCGCAGGAGCGACGCCGTCTCGCGCACGGCACCGGCCGTCATCGAACCACTGCGGCTGCCGGCCGCTCCGGCCCCGAAGCCGGTTACGGCGGTGTCGCCCTGAATCGTCGCGACATCGTCGATGTCGACGCCGAGCGCGTCGGCGGTGAGCTGGACGACGGTCGTCTCGATGCTGTTCCCGGTCGAGCCGCCCGCGACGTAGACGTTGACGTTGCCCGAGGGCTCGATGCGGATCGTCGCCGCCTCGGTCGCGTAGTAGCCGAAGCCCGGCGTCGACGGCTCGACGTAGTTCGAGAGGCCCACGCCGAGGTAGCGGCCGCGCGTGCGGGCCTCGACCTGCTCCGCGCGGAACGCCTCGTAGTCGAGCATGGTGAGCGCGTGCTCGAACGTCTCGAGCGGCGAGACGCTGTCGTAGGCCATGCCATTGGGGTTCGTGTACGGGAGCTCGTCCTGGTGGAGGAGGTTCCGCCGACGCAGCTCGACGGGATCCATGCCCATCTGCCGGGCGGCGATGTCGAGCAGCACCTCGCGGGCAAGTGATTCGAACTGCCACGGACCCCGGTAGGCCGCGCGGCCGACGGTGTTCGTGTAGATCGTCTTCGCGCTGAAGCTCGCACGCGGAACGCGGTACGGGCCGGGGAACAACACACCAACCACCGCGGCAGTGCTCACCGGCCACGGCGTCGGGTAGGCACCACAGTCGGACACGAAGTCGATCCCGGCCGCCTGGATCGCTCCCTCCGCGTCGAAGGCCATCCGGACGTCGGCGTGCTCGTGGCGGGACTGCCCGGCGGCGAGGAGGTTCTCGCGCCGGTCCTCCACCCACTTCACCGGCGCACCGACCTTCGGCGCGGCCAGCATCACGCACATCTCGTCGCGCTGCACCATGATCTTCTGACCGAAACCGCCACCGGTGTCGCGCATCACCACGCGGATGCGGTGCTCGGGAATGCCCAACAGACGCGAGCAGAACAGGCGCACCTCGTGCGGTGACTGCGTGGCCGAGTAGATCGTGAGGTCACCGGTGGCGCCGGAGCAGTCCACGACGAGGCCGCGCCCTTCCATCGGTACGGGCGCGTAGGCCTGCTGGAAGATCGTCTCGCTCACCACGTGCGCGGCGGAGGCGAACACGTCGTCGAGGGTGGAAGCCGGACGCCCGGCCATCTCGCCGATGACGTTCGAGCCATGGCTGTGGTGCACGAGTGCGTCGGCGCCCTCGGCATGGGTGTAGTCGACGACGGCCGGCCGCGGCTCGTAGTCGACGTCGACCAACTCGGCCGCGTCCTCGGCGAGGTAGAGGCTCTCGGCCACCACCAGCGCGACCGGGTCACCGACGAAGCGCGCCTCGTCCTCGGCCAGCGGTGGGCGGGGCGTCTCGGGACTCGCCGGCCCGACCGAGGTGTGCCACTGCTCCCTGGCGTCGGGGTTGAGGTCGGCGGCGGTGAACACGGCATGCACCCCGGGCAGCGCCCGCGCCGCCGACGTGTCGATACCGCGGATCGCGGCCCGCGCGAAGGGACTGCGCACGAAGCAGGCGTGCAGCATCCCGGGAAGCGCGATGTCGTCGACGTAGGTACCACGACCGGTGAGCAGCCGGGCATCCTCGACCCGGTTGATGCGCGTCCCGACGTAGCGAGCCGCGCCGGTCGGCGACACGCCCGTCGGCGACATGTCGGTCACGGCCAGTCCGATCCGTCGGTCGGACGACGGCCGAGCCGGATGGCGTCCTCGACCAGCCCGATGACCCAGGTGATGCCGGTGATCGCGTCGGCGGCGTCGAGCTCCCAGTCCATCGCGAGCCGCTCGAACGACACGACGCTCCACAGCACGTCGAACATGGCCGCCGCGATCGCGCGGTCGACCTCGGGCCAGTCCTCCGTGTCCGGGCCGACCGCGGCGAGGAGCGCGGCGCGCTGGCGCTCGTTCGCGGCGGCGACGGTCGGGTCGCGCGGTGCGCGTGGCGCGAGCGGGAACGCGGACGCGTACTGCAGGATCTGCGCGGCGACGTCGCGGAGACGCCCGAGGGTGAGGTCCTCGAGGTCGACGCCGGACTCCTCCTCCAACCGCGCGAGGACCGCGTCGCGCAGCTCCCGCTCGCTGGGGAAGTACCGGTAGACCGTCCGCTCGCTCACCGCGGCGCGCTCGGCGACGGCCGGGGCCGTCAGTGCGCGCCAGTTCCAGATGGGAAAGCCGTGGAGGAGCTCGGCCCCCGCGCCGACGATACGCTCACGCGTCTCGGCCGCGCGCTGGCGGCGCAACGGGCTGTCGTAGCGCCGCCGTTCGCGAGTGGCCTCGGCCCGCGCGTCTGCCATCGGCAATGACCGACGACGCGCGTCAGGGAAGCCGGGCGGACCAGCCGCCGTCGACCGGGATGATCGCACCGGTGACGAACGAGGCGCGGTCGGAGCACAGGAACGCGGCGACCTCGGCCACCTCCTCGGGTCGCCCGGCCCGTCCGAGCGATGCCTTCTCGTACATCTCGGGGAATTGCGCGCCCCCCGACGCACCCATGATCTCGGTCTCGATGAACCCGGGGCAGACGGCGTTGGCCCGGATCCCCTTGTGTCCGTACTCCGCCGACGCCGACTTGGTCACCGAGATGACCCCGGCCTTGGCCGCGTTGTACACCGACGTCGGCATCCGGCCCGGCGACGCGTTCAACCCACCGACCGACGACCAGTTGACGATCGATCCGCCGCCCGCGGCGATCATGGCCGGGATGCCGTACTTCATCCCGAGGAGGACACCGCGGAGGTCGACGTCGAGCACCGAGTCGTAGTCGTCCATGGTGAGCTTGGTGATCGGCGTCGCCACGCCGATGCCGGCCACGTTCAACACGGCGTCGACCCGGCCGAACTCCGCGACCGCAGCGTCGAACAGCGCGGCGACGTCGGCTTCCTTCGTCACGTCGCAGTGCACGGGCAACACGCCTTCACCGACCTCGGCGGCGGTGTCCTTCTCCGCGCCGCTGATGTCGGCGGCCACGACCTTCGCACCCTCGGCGACGAACAGTTTCGTCGACGCCTTGGCCATTCCCGATCCCGCGCCGGTGATCACCGCGACCTTGCCGTCGAGCAGTCCCATCATGTGCCTCCTGTGAACACGGGCAGAGTTTCCCAGCCCCGGACCGTGGAGGTCGGAGCAAGGCGAGCGTGAGCGAGGTCGACCTCCCATTCCGGGAACCGCTTCAGGACCTCTTCGAGCGCCACCCGTCCCTCGAGCCGGGCGAGCGCGGCGCCGAGGCAGAAGTGGATGCCGTAGCCGAACGTGAGCTGCTGCCCGATCGTCCGGTGGATGTCGAAACGGTCACCGTCGGGATAGCGCCGGTCGTCGCGGTTGGCGGACCCGACGAGGAACAGCATGGCGCTGCCTTCGGGCACCGTCTGCGCGTGAAGCTCGACGTCGCGCGCGACGTATCGGCCCACGTGTGGCGCGGGGGGCTCGAAGCGGAGGATCTCCTCGATCGCGTTGGGGACGAGCGAGAGATCCTCGACGAGCTCGCGACGCTGGTCCGGGTGGTCCGCAAGGATCTTTCCCGTCCAACCGATGAGACGCGTGGTGGTCTCGTTGCCGGCACCGGCGATCACATTCAAGTAGGTGAGGAGCTCGGCGCGCGTCAGCCGGCGCGTGGTCCCGGTCTCGTCCTCGAATTCGGCGTGCAGCAACTGGGTCATGAGGTCGTCGGACGGGTGATCGGCTCGCCAGTCGATGTACTCCTCGAACACGTCACCGCTGGCGAAACCGGCGGAGAAGCGCTGGGGTTTGCCCGGCTCGGTGCGCAACGACGCGTCCGAGTAATCGCGGATCGACTCCTGATCCTCCTCCGGGATCCCGAGCAGCATGCCGATCACCCGCATGGGCATCTGCGCGCCGAGGTCGGCGACGAAGTCGAACCGGTCCGCGCCTTCGAGCCGATCCAAACTGTCGACGCAGAACTGCCGGATCCGCGGCTCCAGGGCGTTCATCTGCTTCGGCGTGAACACGCGTGACAACAGACCGCGATGAATCGTGTGCGTCGGCGGGTCCTCGAAGATCAGGATGCCGGGTGGCATCTCGATGTTCGCCTTGATCAGTTCGAGGATGCCGCCGCGTCCGGAGATGTAGGTCGTCGCGTCGACGAGACCGCGCTCCACGTCCTCGAAGCGACTCACCGCGAAGAAGTCGTACGGCGCGTTGTAGTACAGCGGCGCTTCCTCCCGCAGCCGCCGGAACACCGGGTACGGATCGGCGTCGATGTCGACGTCGTAGGGGTCGTAGTAGACGTCCCTCGTCTCGGTCGCCGTCACGAGCCGTCCCCTTCTCGAATGCTCGTCGCCATTGCCCGCGAAATTGGCAGCAGACGAGTGTGACACGAATACCCGGGCGCGATCAACGGCAGGACCCTGGGTGGTTCAGGTTCCCGCCACCCGCTCCTCAGGCCACTGCGTCCGTTGCGATGCCGCGGAGCAGGAGGCCCCAGTGCACCTCCGCGGCGTCGCGACCGTCGGGCAGGGGCGGCGATCCGCTGATCGTGGTCGCAAACGCGTTGAACATGGTCGCCTGGAGCATCACGCCCGCGATCCGGCGGCGGTCGAGGTCGCGGCGGATGTCGCCCGCAGCCTCCGCGTGATCGAGCAGCTCCTCGACCAACGCGACGAGCGGTACGAAAGCTCCGGAGGCTTCCTTGGGGTGAGAGGTCAACAGTTGCTGCGCGAAGTCCACCATTGCGGGAGTCGGCCCCTTCGGCGGTTGCGCCTTGGGTGCCGGACGACACATCCCGTAGTACTCGACGACGCAGCGGTGGAGGCGCTCGAGGGGTTCGCCCGCTTCGGCGATCACCTCCTGCAGATGCGTCACGGCGGAACGGATCGACTCTTCGAACAGCGCCAGCAGGAGCTCGTGCTTGCCTGCGAAGTAGTGGTAGAAGGTTCGCAGCGACTGGCCCGAGCGCTCGACCACCTCTTGGACGGTGAACTCGCCATCGTTGCTGTACATCACTTCGCGCGCCGCGTCGAGGAACTGTTCCACTCGGTTCTCGGCCCGCGACCGTGCTTGGTCGAGTGCCTGTGCCACGGCGAGCTCGCGGCGGGTGCGCGGCGTCGGCGGCACTTCGGCCGCTGCTTCTTCGATGCTCATGTCATAGCTTCGCGAGGTCGTCGTCGAGTTGGATCTCGAACGGTTCCCACCGTCGGTCTCCTTGCCGCGCCGTGCTGCTCGCGTGGAGCACGAACTCCTCCATCCACCCGATCGCCGCCGTCATGACACGCGCGGCGCGTCGCTGCTCCGGCTCTTCCTGCTCTGGCTCTTCCATGGCGCGGCGAGTCAGACCGCGGGTTCGACGATGACGTTGATTCTTGCCGCGCCGCTGTCGGGCACATACGGCTGCCGCCAGACCTCGGCCGGGAACGACACGTTCACCAGCGAGTAGCACAGCCACAGCAGGTGCTTGGCGTCGTCGGGCAACGCGTCGAGCTGGTACTGGTCGAGGTATTCCATCGCCGCTTCGAGGCGCGGGAACGCGGCGTCGTAGAACGCCTGCAACTCCGGCATCGTGCTCGAGAGCCTCTTGGCGTAACGCTCACGTTCGAACTCGAGGCACCACTCGGAGAACGGTTCGAGATCGGCGAAATCCGCGGCGAGCGTGGACATTTGCACTTCTCCTACTTGATGGGTCGCTCACTACAACCCGGCATACCCGGCTCGTAGACGTTCGCTCTGTTCAGGACCGGATGGCGACCGGCGTGGGCGCACCCCGCTGGTAGTCGGCCACGTACTCCCGCGCGGTGTGGTGCAGGAGGCGCAGCATGATCTCCTGGTCGCCCAAGGGGAACTCGTTCACCGCCCGCGACTCGAGCATCGACTGCGTCGCTTCGAGCGTGTTGCCGTCCTGGAGCGAGTACTCCTTGAACGTCACCGCCGCGAGTTCCTGCTGCAGGCGCTCACGAGCGTTCCTCGGGGGGACGAAGTAGCACGTGCCCTCGAAGATGTGCGTGTTGTACGACGTCGGCCAGTAGTGATACGTGAGGTACCAGTTCGGCGCCCAGATGAGCACCATGAAGTTGGGGAAGAACAGGAAGGAGTCGATGCCCCAGGCGCGGTGACGCGCCGGGTTGACGGCGGGTGGCAGGTCGATCTCGATGGCGCGCTCCCACGGACCGAAGAGCCCGCTGTGGAGCACCCGCTCGATGGGCTTGACCATGTCGAGATCCTTCGGCGGCGACATGCCGCCCCACGACGACACCATCCCGTGCGGTCCGTCGATCTTGTAGGCGAGCGCCTCGTAGCCGAAGCCCTGGAGCTTCTGCGATTCCGCGGAGACCGCCTGCTTCGCGTGCAACACGGGCGCGTGGTAGAACTCGGTGAAGGCGTCGATGAACAGCTTCCAGTTGCTGCCGACTTCGGCGCGGTACTTGTAGACCTGCGTCATCTTGTCGAAGGGGTAGCCCTCGAGGCCCCGGCCGAGCTCGCCGAGGTACTCCCGCAGCGGAGTGGTGTCGGTCGCGTCGAGGTTCACGAAGATGAACCCTTCCCACGTCTCGACCCGCACCGGCGCGAGGCCGTAGTCGTCCTTGTCGAGGTCGAAGAACTCCGACTCCTGCTGGACGAAGGTCAGGTCACCCTCGAGTGAGTAGCGCCAGCCGTGGTACTTGCAGGTGAACTGCCGGCACGTGCCGTTCGTCTCTTCGCCGGGGTAGTCCTGCCATACGAGCTTGTTCCCGCGGTGGCGACACATGTTGTAATAGGCGCGCACCTGGTCGTCGGCCGAACGCACCACGACGATCGACGTCCGGGCCGCGTCGATCTCCTTCGTGAAGTAGCTGCCGACCCGCGGGAGCTGCTCCACGCGACCGACGTTGAGCCACGTCCGGGCGAAGATCGCCCTCCGTTCGAGCTCGTAGTGCTCCGGCGAGATCGAGTCCTCGTACGACACGGGCCCGGTCCCGAGCTGCGGGTAGTGCTCGGTCCAGGATCCCTCGGCGGGCTTCGCGAAATGCGGCATCAGCGCTCCTCCGTTCGCGGCGACCACCGCACGTCTATCACGAATCTACCAAAAAGAGAAGCCCCCTCTACTTTCGTCAAGCCATGCCACAACGGGCACACCTTGACAGCTCGGCGAGCGGAACCCTACGTTCCGTTGTCGTTCGCGCTCGGACACGCGAGACCGGACACGCCGTGCCGAGGGCGTCACCTACGCAGATCGCGGAACGTGGCGCGGATGTCGGCAATGACTGCAGCGGGCTGTTCGACAGGCGCGAAGTGCCCGCCGTGTTCGTGTGTGCCGGTGTACACGACGTTGTAGAGCACGGCCGCAGCGGGTGCGGCGCCTGATCCGAGATCCGGACCGAACCAGGTGAGCCCGGTTGGCGCTTCCATCATCGGTTGGCGGTCGTGTGATGGCTGCCACTGGTAGCGCCACGCGTTCGAGTAGAAGCACACCGCGGCCGGGAAGCTCCCCGTCACCCAGTACAGCATCACTGTGGTGATCAAGTCGTCGAGCGAGAAGCATGCCTCGATGTCCCCGTCGCAATCGCTCCACCGATAGCGCGGCTCGACCAGCCATGACGCAAGACCCGCCGGCGAGTCATGGAACGCGTGGGCGAGCGTCCGTGGTGACAGGCACTGCACACCGATGTGCGCGGCGAACCGACGCTCGGACGCCAGCGCCTCCGCACGAGCTCGCGCGTCGAGCTCGTCCAGCCCGCGCCCCATGAGGTCGGCCCAGGGTCGCTCGACCGAGAACACCATCGGCGGAATCGCGATGACGGTGTGGATGCCGACGAGTCGCTCGGCATGCTTGTGCGCGAGTTGCGACGTGAGGAGCGCGCCCATGTCGCAGCCGTGCGCGGCGAGCCGAGGCTGGAGGACGACCCGATGTCCGCCGAACGACGAGTCTGGGAACACATCGACCAACTCGTCGGAATGGGCTGACACCTCGACCAGGAACCGACCGGACAAGGAGAACCATCGGCATCGTGACCGTCGACGCACACTCGATTACCCTGCCGAGGAAGCTCGAGCGCGAGCACGAAAAGGAGTGCCGATGCGTGCGGACGACATGATCTTGGTCAGCATCGACGACCACATGATCGAGCCGCCGGACATGTACAAGAACCATGTGCCGGCCAAGTGGCTCGATCAGGTCCCCAAGGTGGTCCGGAACGAGGACGGCGTCGACGAGTGGGTGTTCCAGGGCCACAAGACTTCGACGCCGTTCGGCATGGCGGCGACCGTGGGGTGGCCGCGGGCAGAGTGGGGCTTCAACCCCGGCGCCTTCTCCGAATTGCGCCCCGGCTGCTTCGACGTCCACGAGCGCGTGCGCGACATGAATGCCAACGGCGTCCTGACATCGATGTGCTTCCCGACCATGGCCGGCTTCAACGCGCGCACCTTCACCGAGGCGGATGACAAAGAGCTGTCGCTCGTCATGCTCCAGGCGTACAACGACTGGCACATCGACGAGTGGTGCGCCGCCTATCCGGGCCGGTTCATCCCCCTCGGCATCGTCCCGATGTGGGACATCGACCTGGCCGTCCAGGAGGTCAAGCGGATCTCGAGCAAGGGCTGCAGGGCGATCAGTTTCCTCGAGGCCCCGCACTCGCAAGGGTGGCCGAGCTTCCTGTCCGGACACTGGGATCCGATGCTCCAGGCGCTCGTCGACGAGAACATGGTGCTCTGCCTGCACATCGGCGGCGCGTGGGACATCGTCAAGCTCGCGCCCGAGGCGCCCGTCGACCACAGGATCGTGATCCCCTCGCAGGTCACCATGCTCACGGCCCAGGACCTGCTCTTCGGACCGACGCTCCGCCGATTCCCAGACCTGCGGGTGGCCCTGTCGGAGGGCGGCATCGGGTGGATCCCGTTCTACCTCGACCGCGTCGACCGCCACTTCCAGAACCAACCCTGGATCGGCAACACCTTCGGCGAGGGCAAGCTGCCGTCCGACGTCTTCCGGGAGCACATCCTGGCGTGCTACATCACCGATCCGTCCGGCCTCAAGCTGCGCCACGAGATCGGCATCGATGTGATCGCCTGGGAGTGCGACTACCCGCACACCGACACCACGTGGCCCGAGTCGCCGGAGTTCGCCTGGAAGGAGTTCCAGGACGCCAGCGTCAGCGACGAGGAGATCCACAAGATCACGTGGGAGAACGCCACCCGGTTCTTCGGTTGGGACCCGTTCGCCCACACGCCCAAGGAGCGGGCGACGGTCGGGGCGCTCCGCGGACTGGCCACGGACGTCGACACCACCCGGATGCCGCGTGAGGAGTGGCGCAAGCGCAACGAGGCCGCCGGGATCGGCGTCTTCTGACCCGCTGACCTCACGACGTGGCGTTCACACGCACCTCGCCACGATCTGCTCCGCGAACCGTTCGATGGGGCCGTGGTAGCGCTCGGCCGCCTGCTCGAGCACGTCGTGATCGCGCTCGTGGAACTTGCCCGCACCACCCTCGCCGCGCTGGACGGCACGGCGGACGTCTCCACGCGTGACGGAGGCGGAGACGGAGAGCTCTGCGCACTCGAAGGGGCAGTGGAATGAGCCTCAGTGAGATGTTCCACGTCGGCATCGTCGTGCCCGATCTCGACGCCGGATGCGCGCGCTTCACGGAACTGCTCTCGATCCAGTGGGGTCCGATCATCGAGGGAGACATCGCCGTCCGCGACGGCGAGGGGAACGACCTCGTCGTGCCGAACCGCATCTGCTACTCCACGCGGCCGCCGTACCTCGAGTTCATCCAGGAGGTGCCAGGTACGCCGTGGGTGTGCAACGAGCACTCCAACCTGCACCACATCGGCTTCTTCTCCGACGCGCTCGCCGCCGCCTCAGCTGGTCTGAGCGCGGCGGCATGTCCACTCGAGCTCCTCGACGGTCACGCCAACGCGCCGCCCTCCACCTTCACGTACCACCGCGATCCGCTCGGCGTTCGCGTGGAATTCGTGAACGCAGAGCTGCGAACCACGATGGAGCAGTTCATGTTCCGCGCGCCCGACGCGTAGCGCCCGTCACACGGCCGCCAAGCGCAACAACAGCTCGGCGACGCCCGGGCCTGAACGCTCTCAGGTCGCGGCGGAACGGATCGACTCTTCGAACAGCGCCAGCAGGAGCCATCAACTCACGTACGTGCTGCGCGGTGAGTTGATCTACGGCAACCAGCGAACCACCACGGGCATGGGTACTTCAGCCCCGACACGATCTCCTCGTGGCACGCCGGCGACGCGTGAACTCGAACGGCGACGGTCCCAGTGCCGATTCGATGGGCTGCTGCGCTACCGGGGGCCACTTCGCCTGCGGCATGATGGAAGGACGAAGGTTTCGGGTCGAGCGTCCACCAGGGCTGATCGCGCGCCCACCGACAGGAAGAGGAGCCTCACATGACGGAGTCCGAGTACATCCAGATCACGCACCGGGAGCTCCCGTACACGACGTTCGACGCCGACAACCACTTGTACGAGAACCGCGACGCGCTCACGAAGTTCGTGCCCCGGGAATACGAGGGCGTCATCAAGTACGTCGAGGTGGACGGCCGGACGAAGTTGGCGATCCAGGACAAGGTCTCCGACTACATCCCGAACCCCACCTTCGCCAAGGTGGCCGTGCCCGGCGGAGCCGGTCTCGACGTCACCAAGGGCGGTCAGGGGCTCGACAACGTCGCCACCGGCTTCGGGAAGATGGTGGCCATGCCGAGCGTCGACGCCTTCTTCGACCCCGAGCCTCGGCTCGAGCTCATGAAGGAGATGGGTATCGATCGCACGCTCCTGTGGCCGACGCTGGCGAGTGCGCTCGAGGAGCGGATGGCCGACGATCCCGACGCCGTGTGCGCGGTGATCCATGCCCTCAACGAGTGGATGCACGAGCACTGGAGCTACGTGTACTCCGACGCCATCTACGCCACCCCGATCATCTCCCTCGCGGTGCTCGACCGGGCCCTCGAGGAGCTCGAGTACATCTACGAGCGCGGTGCCAAGATCTTCCTCATCCGGGTAGCGCCCGTACCTACGTGGAAGGGCCGCAAGTCGTTCGCGCTCCCTGAGTTCGACCCGTTCTGGCAGCGGGTCCAGGAGCTCGGTCTCGCCGTCGGCATGCATTCCGGCGACTCCGGCTACACGCGGTACACGAACGAATGGGAAGGGCTCGGCAACCGCGAGATGAGCATCTCGCGCCATGCTCGTCGGGCGACCCCCGCCTTCCTCGCGCTGTCGTCGGAGAAGGACAACCTCGTCGACGCCATGGCGTCGATCATCGGCCACGGCATGGCCACCCGGTTCCCCGAGCTCCGGCTCCTGCCGGTCGAGTACTCCAGCCGCTGGATCCGGCCCTTCTACGAGAAGCTGCAGCGGAACTACGACGAGCGCGCGGTGCTCTTCGACGAGAACCCCGTCGAGGTGTTCGACCGGAACGTCTGGGTCCACGCCTTCCACGAGCCCGACCCCAAAGGGCTGATCGACCTCGGCATCCCGGTCGACCACATCATGTTCGGCTCGGACTTCCCGCACCCCGAGGGCATGGGCGATCCGCTCGCCTATTCGACGATCGTCGCCGACCTTCCGTTCGACCAGCAGGCTCTCATCATGGGTGGTTCCCTCGAGAAGGCCATGCGGATCGGCCACTACGCCTGACGAAAGCCCCGCGCCGGTTCACCGCGAGCGGTGGGCTCCGGCGAACGCTCGGAGTTCGCGCGCGACATCGGGCCCGGTCGGGGTGTACGTGACCCTCGAACGCGAGCAGGTGGCGTTCGTCCTCGGGTGCGAGTGCTTCGAGCTCCGCTCGCCAGGCCGGCCCGCCCGGCATGGCGTCGACCGGGGGGCAGCCCACAGGACAATTCGATGTCAGCCACGATCGGCGAGTCTTCCAGTCCGTGACGACGGGGCGGAAGTTCCTCCGCTACGTTCCCCGCTGCGGCCGGTGTTGGCCCCGAGAGATGAGGAGAAGCGGATGCCGAAGGGGTACGTGATCTTTACCGAGGCCATCAGGGACCCCGAGGGTATGAAGGCGTACGGTCAGGCCGCACGACCCGCGTTGGCGGGCGTCTCCGTGCTCGCCGTCGACCAGGCGCCCGAGGTCCTCGAGGGCGAGTGGCACGGCAACCAGACCGTCATCCTCGAGTTCGAATCGGTCGACGCGGCTCGGAAGTGGTACGAGTCGGCGGAGTACAGCGCGGCCGTACCGCTTCGACAGGCCGCGGCCGACGCCAACGTGGTGATCGTGTCGGGTTTCTGACCGGGTCGGATGACCGACGTCGGGTTGGACGCGCCGCTCACCGGACGGGGGTGAACTCCAAGTACAACTTCTGCAGGCCGCGGAGAATGTAGGTCGGCGCGTACTGGTAACGACGCGCGCCCGCGGCGCCATGCTTCGTCTCGGAGATCTCGATATCCGCCATGCGATCGAGCAGTCGCTCGAGGCTGACGCGGGCCTCGGCGCGCGCGAGCGGCGCGCCCGGGCACGAGTGAGGGCCGTGACCGAAGGCCACGTGCTGCCGAGCGTTCCCGCGGTCGACGCGGAACTCGGCGGGTTGCTCGAACCGGCGAGGGTCGCGGTTCGCAGCTCCATTGAGCACCATCACGGTGGTCCCGGCTGCCATGTCGACGCCGGCGATCGTGGCCGGGACGCGTGACAGTCGGAAGTCGCCCTTGATCGGACTCTCGATCCGCAGGGTCTCCTCGACGAAGTTGGGGATGCGGTCGCGTTCGTCGCGGAGCAATTGCTGGAGGTCCGGCTGCTCGCCGATCAGCTTGAGCGCGGATCCCAGGAGACGAACGGTGGTCTCCTGTCCCGCCGCGAACAGGTTGGCGGCGATGCGGACGACGTCGATGACCTCTGGCAACGACCCATCGGGGAACGTCGCGGTCGCGAGACCCGTGAGCACGTCTTCGTGAGGCTCGCGTCGCCGGTCCTCGACGTAGCCGGTGAACTGTTCGTACAGAAACTCCAACGGCCTATGCGCGAGTGTGTCATCGCGGGTGCTGCCGATGGTGCTACCGCGGCGCGGCCTGCCCTGCAGCGCGTCACGGAACATGTCGTGGTCGGCTTCGGGCACACCGAGCAGGTCCGCGACGACCAGTATCGCAAAGGGCCCGGCGAACTCCCTGATGAACTCGCACTCGCCCTGGCCCACGAACTCGTCGATCTGACGATCGGCGAGCCGCCACATGAACGCCTCGTTCTCCTTGAGCCGTTTCGGCGTGATCAGCCGCATCAGCAGCGCGCGGTGGGCGGTGTGCTTCGGCGGATCGAACGCCGGCAGCTGGTCGCTCATCGGGAGCTCGTCGCGATACTGCTCGATGAGCGCGCTGACGTCGTCGCCCTCGAGTGGCACCGGGAACCCGGGGAACGGTCCGCTCATCGAGTTGCACGACGAGAACGTCGCGGTGTGGTTGTACACCGCGACCGCCTCCTCGTACCCGGTCACCATCACGACACCGTGGTGCGGCTCGCGCCGTACCGGGCACTCGCTCCGGAGGTAGTCGAAGTACGGGTACGGGTCGACGACGAAGGACTCGTCGCGGAAGAAATCGAGGGCGTCGAAGTCGCTCACAGTCGCGAACGTACTCGCAGGCGTCAGCCGTCTGCCGCCCGGTGGGCCGCGCTCTCGTCCAGGTCAAGGTGGAGGTATCCCTCGGCATCGAGGCGTCCGAGATCACCGGTCTGGTAGAACCCGTCCTCCGTGAAGGTCTCCCGACGCGTGCGGCCACAGATGCCGCGCATGAGGTTCGGGCCGCGCAGCTGGATCTCACCCGCGACGCCCGCGCCGACCGGGACCCCGGTCTCGACATCGACGACCCGCACCTCGACATCGGTCATGCCGAGGAAGTTCGGAAGCGTGCGCTCCTGTTGCGGCCGGTGCTCGGTGAGGAGCGTCGCCCCGGCGATCAGGGCCGAGAGGAGGCCGGTACCGAATCCCCCGACCCAGAAGAACGGCATCGGGATGTAGAGGCGGCCGTCGGGTCCGAGTCGTCGAGCGTCCAATCCCGCGGCGGTCGCGCCGAGCGCACCACCGTGGGTGTGGATCACGCCTTTGGGCTGACCGCGGCTTCCCGACGTGAAGATCACCACCAGGTCGTCGGCGGGGCGGACGGCCGCGTCCAGCGACTCCACGAGCTCTGCGCGGAACGGTTCGTCCCCTTGTCGGCGACGCGCCGCGTCCCACAGAGTGATCGACCGCAGTCGTGGGAGCGCCTCGACGAAGAGGCCGGTGGCGGGAACGAGTCGCGGAGAGATCGACGCGAGGTCGGCGACGTAGTCACGATCGCGGAACGTCGGGACGAGCACGAGGTGCTCGACCCCCGCCGCGCGCAGATGCGCGGCGAGTTCCGGCGGACGGAGCAGCGTGCTCAACGGTACGACGGTCGCGCCCGCTCGACTGGCACCGATCGCGACGACCGGCCACGCGGTGCCGTTCGGCATGAGGATGCCGACACGGGTGCCCTTGCTCACTCCCGCCGTCGCGAACCGGTATGCCGACGCGGCCGTCTCCCGTTCGAGCTGCCCGTACGAGAGCGTGTCGTCGTCGGTGACGACGAAGGCCTTGTCGGGTTGCGCCTGCCCCCACCGGCGGACGAGCACGGGGACGGTGAGGCGCTCAACTTTTCGCTCTTCGCGCTTCGCGCCGGGCCGCTTGGGCCCCGCCTCGCTGCTCGGCGGGATACCCGACTCGCGGCCGCTCGTCTCAGGGCTCATCGAACAGGGCAACGATCTGGCGCTGGTCGGGCTTGCCGCTCGAGAGCATCGGCAGGTCGCCGGGAGCGATGCAGACGAATCGCCTCGGCACCTTGTACGCGGAGAGCCGGGCGCGCAGACCGTCGCGGACGCGGTCGAGGTCGACTGCGCGCTCCGGTTCGGCGATGATGACCGCACCGACGATCTGGCCCCGTTCCGTATCGGGGATCCCGATCACGAGAACGTCGAGGCCTCCGGTGACCTCACGCAACGCAGACTCGACTTCGCGCGGCGACACGTTGGCGCCCGCGGTCTTGATCATGTCGCCGCGTCGGCCCTTGAAGTAATAGAAGCCGTCGTCGTCGACAGTAAAGAGGTCGCCGGTGCGGTACCACTCATCGGCCGTGAAGACGTCGCAGTGCTCCACTCCGTCGTAGCCCTCCATCAGAGCCGGCCCCCGGAACCACAGCTCGCCGACAACGCCGTCGGGTACGTCCTCGAGGGTGTCCGGGTCGACAACGCGCGCATCGAGTCCGGGGACGGGACACCCGAACGAGCCTCGACGTCGCTCGGGTTGGTCGGCTTCGTCGGGGCTCATCAGGCACACGCTGCCGGTTTCGGTCATCCCGAGCATGTTGTGGCGCAACTCGGGATCGGCCGGACGCACGCCTTCGGGCGACAGCGGGTAGAGGTTGCCGGATCGGATCGACGAGAAGTCCCGGGTCGCGAAGCTCGGGTGCGCGACGAGGGACGCGATGGACGCGACGAAGCCGTTCGTCAGCTCGGGCCGTTCGCGTTCGATGAAGTCGAGCGTGTCGGCGGGATCGGGCGCCGCCGAACAGAGCAAGGTCGCGCCGGCGACGAGTGTGCCCACGACGTTGTAGGCGAGCCCTCCGATCCAGAACATCGGCGAGTTGGAGAACAGCCGCACGCCGACGTCGAGACCGCGAAGACCGTTCAGGGTCGCAAGGTGGTTCAGGAGCGGACCGTGCTGGTGGATCACGCCCTTCGGCGTGCTCGTCGACCCGGAGGTGTGGACGATCGCCATCCGGTCGTCGGACCGCACGTCGCCCTCGACGGCGTCGAGCAGCGAGTCGGGCACCGTGTCGGCTCGCTCCTCCAGCGATTCGAAGCCAGCTTCCAGCCAGACGTGCCGGAGGAACGGTGCTGCGGTCGGGCGGACCGCTCCGGGTCCGGAGCCCTCGGGTCCGGTATAGGCCGCCTCGCTCAGCGCGGCGACGTAGTCGTTCCCTCGGTACGACGGCACACCGAGCAGGACGTCGACAGCGGCGCGTCCGAGCAGGTCCCGCAGCTCGATCGGGGTCGAGAACGTACTGATCGGCACCGCGATCGCCCCGATACGGACGGTCGCGAGCCACGCAGTGACGAATGCGGTGCCGGTCGGGAACAACAGGCCGATCCGGCTTCCGCGTCCGGCACCGGCGGCCAGCAGCCCGCGCGCCAGCACCCGGCTGCGGCGCTCGGCACCGGCGTAGGTCAGCCGTTCGTCGTCGCAGACGACGTACTCGACGTCGGCGTGCTCGGCCACGCGATCGCGGAGCACGCCGCTCACCGTGGTCAGGGCGCTCATGCCTCCCCGCTCTCGGCGGCTGCGCCGACTGCCCCACCTCGGGCGAGCTCGGGCCCCGCTCGATGCTCGCCGGGGTACCCGGCTCGCGGACGCTCGCTCATGGACGTCGAGGAGAAACGGCCGGGAGGGATGCACGATCGCCGGCGGCAGCCAACATGTGCGCTTCGCACAACACCGTGCCGTCCAGCTGGAGTTCGGCGCGCGAGCGGATCCGGTCACCTTCGATCGATCGCACGGCGTACACGGCGAGTGGCGTGAGCAACGGAGTCGGCCGACGGAAGCGGAGCGACAGCTCCGCGGTCTTGCCCGCGAGACCGAGGTCGCAGTTGAGTTGCTGGAGCACGCAATCGAAGAAGACCGCGAGGAATCCGCCGTGCACGATTCCAGGAGGCCCTTCGTAGCAGAGCGGGAACTCGACCGTTCCGCGGCCCTCGGTACCGCGCGCTCGGAACTCGTAGCGGGGAAAGCATGGGTTGTAGTCGCCGATGTCGCGCGAATGGTCGACGTACACGCGCTGATCGTCGGCCGCCTCGTGGCCGATCCTCGGGGACGGATCGCGCGGCATCGCGTCCGCCAGGCGTCGCTGCGCGTCGCGCAGCACACCGATGAGCGCCACCAGCTCGGGCGAGCCGTGCTCGAGCGCGAGCACGGTGCTGGTCAGTTCCCGCACCACCGCGGCCAGCTCGACGACCTCGGGCAAGGGCTGCTCGCCGAACGACCACGGTTCCACGATCACACCCCGCGCGTCGCGACGACGCCGTCGAACAACGCTCGGATCGCAGCAAGGTCGACCTTGCCGGAAGTGGTCCGCGGGAGCTCGTCGACCACGGAGACGGCGACGGGGAGCTCGTACGGCGCGAGGTGACTGCTCGCGTGCGCCAGCAGCGATGCCTCGTCGATCTCCCGGCCGGGGAGGCGTTCGATGGCCGCGACCGGCACCGCCCCGAGTCGAACGTCGCTGATACCGATGACCGCCGCTTCCTTCACCGCGGGGTCACGTTCGAGCGCGGCGCGCACGACCTCGGGCTGCACCTTGTATCCGCCGCGCAGGATGGTCTGGTCGGCGCGACCGACGATCCAGAGGAAGCCGTCGGCGTCGAGCCGCGCCAGGTCGGTGGTGCGCACCCATTCGTCGGTGCCCAGCTGCGCGGCACGGACCTCGAGCAACCCCACTCCACCGGGCGGGAGCTCGGTACCGAGCTCTGCGTCGACGACGCGCAACTCGCAGCCGTCGTGCGCGCGACCCACGCTCCCTCGCTTCTCGCCTCCGTACCGCCGGCGATCGGCGAGGTTCCACCCGGCGACCCCACCACCGAACTCCGTGGCGCCGTACGAGGTCAGGACCGGGACCCCGTACCGCTCGGTGAAGGCTTCGGCGACGTCCGGATCGAGGGGCGCCGTCCCGGAGACAGCCGAACGGACGCTGTCGAACACCTCGGGATCGACGTTCGCGTCGAGCACCATTCGCAGGGCGGTCGGCACGAGGCTGACGGTCTTCGGCCGATGGCGTCGGACCGCGTCGACCCATGCGTCGACGGTGAAGCGCTCGAGGAGCACGATCCTGCGTCCGTCGAGCACCGCCTGCACGACGCGGAAGACCCCGCTGACGTGCACCAACGGAGCGCTGACGATGACTACGCCGTCGCGCAGCCGCAGGTCGGCGTCGCCGGACTGCTCGTAGTGCTTCGCGCCCCGCATGACCAGTTCGAGGGTCTCGTAGCCGAGGTCGATCCGCTTCGGAGGTCCGGTCGTGCCGCTCGTCAGCATGCGAACGGCGGTGCCGCGCGCCGCTCGGAACGCTCGTCGCGGGCCCGTCGGGAGCGTGAGGTCGAACGCACCGTCGAGGTCGCCGAGCGCGACCAGCGCGGTCGACGGGCGCAGCGCATCGAGGTCGAGGAGCGCGAGATCGTCCGGCTCGCCGATGAGCATCGGCAACTCGAGCCCGGCGACGTCGGCGCGCAGCCGCTCTCGCCCCAGCAACGGATTCACCGTCACCACGCATGCCCCGGCGCGCAGCAGACCGAGCACGACGCCGAGTGGGCCAGGACGGTTACGCAGCATGACCCCGATCGGCGCTCCCGCTCCCAGTCCTGCGTGGTGGAGCGCGCCATCGACGTGATCGGCCGCGGTCGCCAGGTCGCGCCAGGTCCACCATCTTCCGTTCGACTCGACGGCCGGTGCCGCCGGGTCGAGGGCCATGACCGCGCCGAGGCGCGATGAGAGCGTGGTCACCGGACCCTCGGTTCGCGGTGATCGATCCCCGTGCGCTCGACCTCCTCGGCGCCGATGGGATTGCCGAGGCGCGTGTACATCAGACCCTGCTCCACCGCGGCGCGATAAGGCTTGTCCAGCGATTCCCAGACCGCGCGCACCGTGCCCTGCGTCGCCACCGCCGGGTACGAGGCGATGAGGCAGGCCAGGTCGTGGGCGTGCGACCAGAGGTCCTGCCGACGCACGACTTCACTGACCAGGCCCAGCCGCAGCGCCGTGTCCGCCGAGATCCGTTCGCCGTTGCCCGTCAACGCCATGCGGAGCGTGTCGCCGAGTCCGATGCGTCGCATGAGCCCGATCGGTTCGATGGCCGACACGAAGCCGTAGGTCACGTGCGAGTCGAAGAACGTCGCGTCGTCGGAGCAGATCACCACGTCGGCTTCGTTGAGGAAGTAGAAGGCTCCTGCGGTGCAGATCCCGTGCACCGCGCACACCACGGGCTTCCAGAGCTTCTGCCACTTCGGGCTCAGGTACTCGCCGGGGTCGAGATGGTTCCAGACGATCTCGGGTTGGCCGAAGCTCTGCTTCGTGTCGAGGCCAACGGAGAAGGCTCGTTCACCAGCGGCGCGCAGCACGACCGCGTTCACCTCGTCGTCGGCCTTGACGACGTGCCACGCGTCGCGGACCTCCTCGCACATCTGCCGGTCGAACGCGTTGAGCGACTCGGGGCGGTTCAAGGTGATCGTCGCAACCCGGTCGGCAGTGTCCACGTCGTAGCGGATGGTCTCGTAACCAACTCCCCTGATCACTCGCACCTCCACTCGGGATCGCGATGCTCGAGGAACGCACGGGGACCCTCCTTCGAGTCTTCCGTGTGGAGGACGCGCTCCCGGAACGCCTCCGCGATCAGCTCCGCCTCGTAGAGGGGCAGACCGAGCCCCTTCCTGATCGAGAGACGCGTGCCCCGTACCGCAAGAGGAGCGTTGCGGTTGACCATCGCCGCGAGCTCGCGCAACCGATCGGCCAACGCGTCGTGCTCGACGATCTCGGTGACGAGGCCGAGCTCGTATGCCCGCTGCGCGCTCATGCGCTCCTGCTTCCCGAGGAGCGCCATCCGCATCGCCACGTTGACCGGGATCGCCCGTGCGACCCTCACCATCTCGCGCCCGGAGGCGAGCCCGATGCTCACGTGCGGATCGAAGAACTCGGCGCGCTCGGACGCGATCGCGATGTCGCCGGTGGTCACCAGGTCCAGGCCGGCACCACAGCAGATGCCGTTCACCCCGACGATGATCGGCTTCGCCATCGAACGAAACGGTGGTGTGGCCTCCTGCGGAGCGTCCCACTCCCTGACGTGCGACAGGTACCGGCCATGGTGAGGAACGCGCCCGTCGTCGGGAACTCCTTCCACGTCGGCACCGGAACAGAACGCGCGACCGGCTCCGGTCACCACGATCGTCCACACGTCGTCGTCTGCCTCCGCTCGTGTGTACGCATCGCGCAGCTCGGTGCTCATCGTCAGGTTCACTGCGTTGAGGCGGTCGGGGCGGTTGAAGGTGATCAGGGCGGTGCGATCATCGACCTCGTAGAGAATGGTTTCGTATGTCATCGGACGACGTAGCCTCCGTCGACGATCAGTTCCTGGCCGGTGATGTAGCCGGCCTCCTCGCTGGCCAGGAACAGGATGGCGTCGGCCACGTCGTCGATCGAACCCGTACGGTGCATGGGGACGCGTTGACCGAACGCGAGCATCCGCTCCTCCTGTTGTGCCTCGTCGAGACCGAGCCGCTCGCCGGTCGTCATCGGCGTTCGCATGAACCCCGGCGATACGCAGTTGACCCGCACTCCCCGACTCGCAACTTCCCGCGCGACGTGCCGCGTGTAGCTCACGATCGCGCCCTTCGCCGCCGCGTAGGCCGCACCGCCGGTGCACACGCTGGCAGCGATCGAGGCCACGTTGACGATGGCCCCCGTCCCCGCCGCGAGCATCACGGGGATGGCCGCCCTCGAGCACGCGTACACGCTCCGGAGATTGACGCGGAGCAACTGGTCCCACGTATCCTCGGCCGCGTCCCACGTGTCGCGCGCATCGTCCTGGGCGATACCCGCGTTGTTGACGAGGACGTCGACGCCACCGAACTGCTCCACCGCTTCTCCCACGACACGCCGCGCGACGTCCAGTGCGGAGACGTCGCCGACCACCAGCCGACCGGTCGACCCTGCGGCGCAGACCTCCTCGATCGTTTCGCTCCCGCGTTGTTCGTCGAGGTCGACGACCACGACGCGCGCCCGTTCGCGTGCGAAGCGGATCGCGGTGGCTCTGCCGAAGCCCGACGCAGCTCCCGTGACGATCGCGACCTTGTGCTCGAGACGAGCGCTCATGATCCGCCCCGGCGCAGGACGAAGTCGTCGAGCGCCGGCTCCTTGGTCATCTGCCAGTAGTCGATCAATTTCCACGGCGCGTTCGTCGTGACGCGGCCCGTGCTGTTGTTGTAGTAGCTGTGAACTCTCGGATGCCGCCACACGAGCTGCTCGTGTTCGGCGTCGACCCGTTCGTTGTACGCGTCGTGCACGTCACGCCGGCACTCCATCGTGGCGTACCCGCGCTCGACCATGGCACCGATCGCCCTGACGATGTAGTCGACCTGGCATTCGAGCACGAAGATCACGCTTCCGACGACCGGGTTCGTGTTCGGCCCGTAGAGACAGAACAGGTTCGGGAAGCCGGGCATCGTGATCCCGAGGTACGCGCGCGGGTCTTCACCCCACTCGTCGTGAAGCGCGGCTTCTCGCCCGATGATCTTCATCGGCCACAAGTACTTGTTGGGGTGGAACCCGGTTGCGAGGATGACCGCATCGGCGTCATAGGAGTCGCCCGACGCGGTCACGACCGAGTGCGGCTCCACTCGAGCGATGCGGTCCGTGACGAGCTCGACGTTGCTGCGGAGGAGCGCGCGGAACCAACCGTTGTCCTGCAGGATGCGCTTGCCCAGTGCCGGGTAGTCGGGCAGGACCTTCGCGACCAGGTCGGGACTCGCCGCCAACTCCTGCTCGAGGTGCGCAGTCATGATGCGACGGAGCTTGTCGTTGGGCTTGCTGATCGACCGGTCTCGGTCGGGCCAGGTCGGATCGACCCGGAACGCCGGGTACATGCGGTCGGAGCTGTTCCAGAACATGAGGAACCGGTACCAGCCGGCGTAGTGCGGCACGTTGTGGAACAGCCACTTCTCACCGTCGGTGACGGCGCGGTGGTAGTTCGGGTTCGGCATGACCCAGTGGCGTGACCGCTGGAAGATCGCGAGCCGCTCGACCTCGGGCGCGATCGCCGGTACGACGTGCATGGCGCTGGCGCCGGTGCCGATCACCGCGACCCGCTGCCCGCGGAGCTCGACGTCGTGGTTCCAGCGCGCCGAGTGGAAGCACGGGCCGTCGAACGAGTCGAGACCGTCGATGTCGGGGATGGATGGTCGGTTCAGCATCCCGACCGCGCTGATCAGCGCGTTGACCTCGACGTGGTCCTCGGTGTCGCCGGGCCCGCGCAGGCGCAACGACCACGTGCCGCGCGCGTCGTCGAACGTCGCGTCCTGCACCTCGGTTTCGAACCGAACGTTCGGGAGGACGGCGTACTCCTTCGCGCACCGGGCGATGTAGTCGAGGAGCTCGTCTTGGCGGGCGTAGTAGTGCGACCAGTCGGGATTCGGGAAGAAGGAGTACGAGTAGAAGTGGTTGGGGACGTCGACGCGGAGATCGGGATAGGTGTTCTCGAACCAGGTCCCGCCGGCCTCCGCGTCCTTCTCGAACACCGTGTACGGGATGCCCGCCTGCTCGAGACGGATCGCAGCACACAGGCCACCGAGGCCCGCCCCGATGATCCCGACGTGGAACCGCGCCAACACGGCCTCGGTCGGCCGCCGTGTCCACACGAACCGCCGGCGGTCGAGACCGTCGAAATTCGCTTCCTCCTCGACCAACCTCACGTAGTCAGGTGCGATCTCCTCCCCTGCACAGAACTCCATGATCCGGTGCAGCGACGCGTCGTCGATCGTCGGCGTGGCCGGCTGCACGGGGTGGTCGAGATCGGCGAGCACCGCGAACGCCTCGGCGCGGATCGCCTCAGCTTCCTCGGGCGGCAGCGTGCCCGGGCCACGACCGTGGTCGAACAACCGGGGATCCCGGTAACGGTCGACGAGCGTGAGGTCGCCGGTCAGGTGCGCGACGGCCGACACCAGCACCGCGAGGTTGGCATCGGCCAGTGCCCGCGAGAGGACCGACGGATCCACCGCAGTCACCGAAGACCGTCGACCTCGAAGTGCGCGTCGCGCTGCTTGAAGGCCTCGCTCGTACCGACTTTCGCGCGCGCCTTCACGAAGTTGTACTCGTCGTCCTCGAAACGGAGGTTCGTCGCGAACGCGTGGACGAGGAACCCAGTGGCCTCCTCACCTGCGTACGCCCGCGTCTGCTCCACGAGCGAGAAGCTCGTCTTGGCGATAGCCAAGCCGTCAGCCGGCATCCGCGCGACCTTCCGGGCCCACGCTTCCGTACGGTCCGCGACCGACTCCGGATCGCAGACATCGGTGAACAGCCCCAGGTGCTCGATGTCGGCGGCGGTCACGGTGTCGCCGGTCAGGAGGAGGCGCCGGGCCAGCACCGGTCCGAGCCGGTAGAAGAAGAGGTGCAGGTTGCCCAACGCGGGGCCGAGCAACCGTGCACCGGGCATCCCGAGCTGCGCGTCGCGAGCGACCACTGCCAGATCGGACATGAGCGCCAGCTCGAACGCGCCGCCGAGCGCGTACGTCTCGACCTGGGCGATGGTGATCTTCGGGAACGCGAGATAGTCGTGGTAGAAGCCGAAGCTCTCACGGTCCACGCCGAGGCGCCTCCGCTGGCTCGGTCGCCGGCCGGCGTCGTCGGAGCCGTACCACGAGTACGAGTTACTCATGTCCGCCCCGGTGCTGAACACGCCGTTGGCGCCGCGCAGGATCACCACCTTGATGTCATCGTCGGCCGCGAGCTCCTCGAGGTGCTCGCCCATGGCGCGACGCATCACCGGGTCGTAGGCGTTGCGTCGATCCGGATTGTCGATCGTGAGTCGCGCGACGTGGGCGACCGGGTCTCGCTCGAGACGAACCCGCATGTCACGTTCGCTCGTATCCATCGTGACCTAGCTTTCGAAGAAGAACTCCTGTGCGTTCTGGTACAGGTAGGCGTCGAGGACGTCCGGTGAGATCTCCAGCGCCGCCGCTTCGGTGATGCACCGGGTGATCGAGAGTACCGGCGAGTCCGAGGCGAAGATCACCCTTCCCCGGCCTCGCGTGGACATGAAGTGCAGCAGCGACTGCGGAAGGTGACGCGGCGACCAGGCGGAGGTCATCAGCCGGAGGTTCGCGTACTTGATCATCAGGCGGATCGCCGTGTCCCACCAGGGATCCGCGCCGTGGATCATGCACAACTCGAGCTCCGGGAACCGAACGCAGACGCGATCGAGATGGATCGGGTTCTGCACGTCCCCCGGGATCGGCGGACCGGGCAGCCCGGTGTTGATGCACACCGGGAGGCCGAGCTCGCAGCACTTCGTGTAGAGGGGGAAGTACACCGCATCGCTCGGTGGGTACATGCCGTCGCCCCAGAAGCTGGGACCGACGATCGTGTAGGCGACCTGATGATCGGCCACGAAACTCTCGAGTGCCCGCAGGTTCGGCATGGGGCGCAGGAGATCGTGGCCGCTCGCGCCGAGACTGAAACGGTCCGGATACGCATCGACGAACGAGAGCGCACGGGTCGACGGTTTCCGGAAGCTGCTCAGGAGCACGCACCGTTCCACCCCCATGCGGTCCATCTCGTCGAGCAGCTCGGGAAGTTCCCGGCTCGTGAACATGGACTCGCCCGCCTTGAAGTAGTCCTCCTTGACGCGCACCATCCATCCGGGTTGCTCCGTGTCGCCCATGTCCGTGTTGACGAGCAGGTCATGTGCTCGTGCCACGACCCCCATCGACGGTTCCTCCTCCCCGAGATCAGCGGTCGCCGTCAGGAGCGAGCACGCGCGCTTGGACCTCGCGGAAGGGGAGGCCCAAGTTCTGGTCCGGCTCCCTCGGGAGCCCGAGCGCGCGCTCACCGATGACGTTGCGCTGGATCTGGTCCGTGCCGCCGTAGATCGACGACGCGGCGGCGAACACCAGCGCCTCGGCATAGCGCCCGCCGACGGGGCCGTCGGGGGACCACAGCATTGCGGCAGGCCCGAGGATGTCGCACGCGATCTCGGTGGAGAGCTTCGCGATGCGAGATTGCGCGAGCTTCCCGATGTTGGCCAACCCCGCACCTCGGCCGCGCGCCGTCTCCGGCACCGATCGCTTGGCCGTCCACTCGCCGGTCCTCACGCACTCGACCAGGCGCGCAAGCTTCTGACGGATCACGGGATCGTGCTCTCGTCCGCACGACCGGGCGAGTTGGAAGAGCTCGTCGACCGCGAGCACCTTGCTCGTCGATGCGGGTGGCGCGCGCCGGGCCGCGTCGCCGGCGCGCAGCGCGAGGAAGCCGCCTTTGGGCCCCGCGGGCGGGAACCCGCTCATGATCCCACCGGCACCGATTCCCGCGCGTTCGAACATGAGGGTGGTCTGCGTGACCGCCCATCCGTTGTTCCGGCCTCCGATGAGGTCGGCGTCGGCGACGACCGCGTCGTCGAAGAAGACCTCGTTGAACAAGGCGTGGCCCGTGGCCTCGACGAGAGGCCTGATGGTCACCCCGGGCTGGTCCAACGCGAAGGCGAACCACGAGATGCCGGCGTGCTTCGGCACGTCGAAGTCGGTGCGGGCGAGCAGCATCCCGTAGTCCGCGCCCATGGCCATGGAGCTCCAGACCTTCTGACCGGAGATCAGCCAGTGGTCGCCGTCACGGGTTGCGCGCGTCGAGAGACCGGCCAGATCCGATCCCGATCCCGGTTCGCTGAACAGCTGGCACCACGCGACCGAGCCGTTGTAGATCGCGGGAACGAACCGCTCGATCTGCTCCTTCGTGCCGTGGGTCGAGATGGTGGGCGCGGCCATCAGGAGCCCGAGACCACTCGGCGGTTGGACCGCTCCGTGACGCTGGAAGGCGGCGCGCACCGCGACCACCGAGCGCCGCGAGTAGCCGAGTCCTCCCCATTCGCGCGGGAAGTGCGGGGCCGTCCAGCCGCACGCACCGACCCGTTCCCACCACTCGGCGACGGTCAGATCCGGGTCCCAGTGCTCCTCGAGCCAACGCGACACGTCGGCGAGCAGCTCGGCATCGTCGTCCGTCGGCGCGGCAACGGTTTCGGTCACGCGGCAGCTCCGTGCCCGAGCAGGTTCAGGCAGTTGTCCCGCATCACGAGGCGAATCTCGTCGTCGGCGAACGCGTGGAGCTCCTTGACGAAGTCGGCGGGGCGCGCCAGCCCCTCACCGTGGGGCCAATCGGACCCGAAGAGCACCCGTTCGACCCCGATGAGGTCGGCGAGCTTGCGCATGTCCTCCTCGTAGTACGGCGTCACCCACACGTGCTGCCGGATGGTTTCGAGTGGGCTCTGCTGGAAGGCCCACGGCGTCTGGTTCGCCTGCTTCGTCAACCGCTTCACCAACAGGTGCAGCCAGTCGGAGCCGTTCTCGATGCTGGCCACCCGCAGAGCCGGGTGACGGTCGAACACACCGTGCACGACCATGCTGCCGATCGTGTCGTGGATCGGCCGGTCCGACACCACCAACTTCGTGAGGACGTCGACACCGCGGAACGGCTCGAAGTAGTCCCTGGCGCCCCACGCGCCGGCGAATGCCTCGTAGCCGCTGTCGCCGAGGTGGAAGGCGACCGGGACCGACGCCTCGGCGAGGCGTGCCCAGACGGGGTCGTGCGCGGGATCGCCGAACGACCGGCCACTGATACTCCCGACGGTCGGCACCGGCGCCGGGCGAATGTGCACGATGCGCGCACCTCGTTCGAGCAGCCACTCGAGTTCGACGAGCGCGGCGTCGGGATCTGCGAGCGACAGCATCGGGACCGCGATGGTCCGGTCCTGGTACGAGAACCCCCAGTCCTCGTCGAGCCAGCGATTGAACGCGCGCAAGGTGGCCATGGTGGCCGGGATGTCGTCGCGCAACGCCTGCTCGATGCCACAGCCGAGCGTCGGGAACAGCACCACGGCGTCGAGGCCCTGCGCGTCCATCACCGCGATCCGAGCGTCGCGGTCCTGATACTCCGGACGCAAGGGTTCGACCTGCATGAGCGAGCGAGGGTCGACACCTTCGGGCACCTGACCGCGGAACATCAAGTCCATGCAGCCCGCCACGATGATCGGATCGAACGTCGGGTTCGGGATGAAGCGGAACCTCCGGCCACCGGCGAGCAGCAGCGTGTGGCTGCCCTGTTGCACCGCCTGCACGCCGCGCTCCCGGAAGTCGCGGTCGAGGTGGCGGGTGCACGCGTCCACCGTCTCGTAGTAGTGGTTGTCGGCGTCGACGGCGCGGCGCTCAGCGTCCATGACCACTCCGTTCGCTCGGCCCGCACGATCGCAACGCGGGAAACATTATAAGGTTTTGACGATGGACGCGCCGGAGGCGTCGTGACGACGACGAGGACCACACGATCACGCGAGAAGCCGGAGCAGATCGCCGACGAGCTCCGCGCGCTGATCGTCAGCGGCCGGCTCGCCGAAGGCGAGTCTCTCGGTCGGGAAGGGGATCTCATCGAGCGCTTCGGCGTGTCGCGCCCGTCGCTGCGCGAGGCGCTGCGCATCCTCGAGGCGGAAGGACTGATCACGGTCGTGCGCGGAGTGCTCGGCGGCGTCATCGTCCATCAGCCCAACGAGCGCATGACGGCGAGGACCGCCTCGCTCGTCCTCCAGGCACGCAACGTGACACTCGGTGACGTGCACCAGGCGCGCACGGTGATCGAACCGGCTGCAGTGCGGATCCTCGCGTCGTCGGCGCGGCGCAGGGCGGTCGACGAGCTCGAGTCCCTGGTCGAAGCGCAACGCGCGGTCCTCGACGATCCGGAAGCGTTCGGGCGCGCGAACGCGCGGTTCCACGAACGGCTGGTCGCGCTCACGGGGAACCAGACGTTGGGCATCGTCGCGGAGATGCTCAACGAGGTCGTCGCGCGTGCGGTGACCGCGGTGAGCCGAACGAAGCCGCCGAGCAGCTCTCTCGCGACGCGCCGCCGTGGGATCCGGTCGCAGGAACGGCTGATCGAGCTCATCGCGATGGGTGCGAGCGTCGACGCCGAGGTTCACTGGCGGGCGCACATGGAAGCCGTCGGCAAGGTGATGATCGGCCAGCAGGCCAAGTCCGTCATCGACCTCTTCGATCACTACTGAACCGCCGGATCACTCGCCGGCCGACTGGAGCGCGGTGAAGTCGAGCTCGGGCAGCGGTTGGTGGCTGAGCGCCCCACCGTCGATGGTCAACTGCGTACCCGTCACGTACTTCGACTCGTCCGACGCCAGGTACACGACGCCGGCAGCGACGTCGGCGGGCTCTCCGAGATACGGCAGCAGCACGTTCTTCTCGAACGCGGCGCGGAGCTCGGGGTTCGCCAGGATCGCAGTCATCTGCGGCGTTGCCCGTGAAGATGAAGCCGACGATGATGGCGTTGGCGCGGATCCGCTCCTTGCCGTAGTCGACGGCCATCTGGCGCGTGATGGAATTGATCGCGCCCTTGGAGGCTTGGTACGCGGGTCGTCCCGGCAACGACTGCTTGCTCGAGGTCGCCGAGATGTTGACGATCGAGCCCGCACCGGCCCGGCGCATCTCGGGGATCGCGTACTTGGTCGCCCAGAAGGTGCCCTTCAACGAGATCCGCATGATGTTGTCGAAGGTGTCGTTGTCCATCGTGTCGATGTGGGAGTCCCTCCCGCTCCCCGCATCGTCCGAGATCGCGTTGTTCACCAACGTCGTCAGCGCACCGAACTCGTCGACCGTCGCGCGCACCGCGCCGGCGACCTGGTCCTCGTGGCCGTTGTCGGCACGCACGTACAGGGCTCGCCCGCCCGAGTCCCGAACCCCGGACTCGACCTCGCGGCCCAAGTCTGCGGAGCGGCCGGTGAAGGCCACGGCTGCGCCTTCACGGGCCAGCATCTCGACGACACCGCGGCCGATCCCACGTGTCCCGCCGGTCACCAGCGCTACCTTGCCCTCGAGCCTCATGGTCGTCCCTGCTTTCGTTCCGGCGTGGTGAATACATATAAAGGTATGTACCCTCACGCCGGCAAGTCACGCGCGCTGGGCGACCGAGACCGGGAGAGGCAATGAACGAGATGCCGTCGACGAGTTCGCCGATGCCCGGTCCGCTCGACGGCGTCCGGGTGCTCGACCTGTCACAGGTCGTGTCCGGCCCGATCTGTGCACGCGTGCTCTCGGATCTCGGTGCGGACGTCGTGAAGGTCGAGCCACCCGAGGGCGACGTCATCCGCACGCTCGAGCCGCGCGTCGGCGACGAGCCCGTGAGCGTCTACTTCACCTGGGCGAACGCCGGAAAGCGTTCGGTCTCGATCGACGTGCGCGCGCCGCGCGGCAACGATCTCGTGCGAGAACTCGCGGCGACGAGTGACGTCGTGCTCGAGAACTTCCGACCCGGCGTCCTGGAGAAATTCGGGCTCGACGCCGACACGTTGCTCGCGCGCCGTCCCACGCTCGTCTATTGCTCGATCAACGGATGGGGCTTCGCGAACTCGTGGTCGCAGCGGAGGGCGTACGCCGCGATGGTGCAGGCCGAGGTCGGGCGCGTCGAGCTCGACGCGCGCCTTCGGAACGCGCCGCCCGAGCAGAGCCCCCACGTGGACGGCGACATCACCCCGGGGCTCCTCGCCGCCAGCGCGGTCGTGGCAGCCCTCTACCAACGCGAGCGCACCGGGCGGGGTCAGCACCTCGACGTCTCGATGGCGGAAGCGCTCTTGTACACCGACGAGTGGACGTCGACCGAGCTCGCATCCTACGACGGCCCTCGAATCCCGGACACGTGGAACTATCCGATCTTCAGGTTGGCCGACGGCACCGACGCAGCGTTCATGGGCGACCCCCACCGCCGTCTGCCCGAGGTCGCCGCCGCACTCACGGACGCACCGGTCGCCCCTACCGAGTCACGCGAGGAGACGCTCGAGGTCCTCGGGCGGCTGTGCGCGAACGTGCCGGACTTCGCGTCGCTCGAGGCCCGGCTCGACAAGTTCGGGTTCCTCGTGGGCGAAGTCCGCACCGTGCGCGAGCTGGCCGAGACACCGTGGGCGCGCGAACGCGAGGTGTTCGTCGAGGTGGAGCCGGGAGCGCGGGTCACGTCGGCACCGTTCCGTTCCGACACCTCGGCCATCGGCGTTCGCGGCCCGGCCCCCCGCTTCGGGGAGCACACGCGCGCCGTGCTGCGCGAACGTCTCGACCTCTCCGACGACGCGCTCGATCAGCTCGAGGCCGACGGCATCATCACGTCCGCGTGACGGCGACCACGACACCTACGCTTCCCACATGAGCGAGATCTCCTACGCCCGGGGTACGCCGACCTCGGCCTCGTTGCCCGCGGCTACCCGACGGAGCAGTCGCAGCACGCGTTCGGACTCTCGTTCAGCTCACGACTCCGGTCGCGTGGTGGTTCCTCGCAGGCATCCACACCGCGGGGCCGCGCCTCACGCCCCAGACCTTCAAGCAGGGCCTCTTCTCCATTCCGCCGCGTGGCGGCGCGCTGGCCGGGCAGCCCGACACCAGCCTGGTGGCGTACGGCAAGGGCCCGAAACTCCCGTACGACGAGTACGCCCTGAGCGGTTACGACTTCGCTCCGTACTGGTGGGACACCGAGACGACGGGTCCGTCGAACGGCCTCGGCACCGTGGGTAAGGGTGTCGGGTTCTTCGCCGGTGGCGCCAAGCGCTACGTGGCGACCACCTGGCCGAAGAAGGAGTTCGCGTGGTTCGACAAGAGCCAGTCGATCGACGAGTTCCTCACTCCTGCGACGCCACGGCTCGGATACGCCGGTGACTGCAAGGGCTGCCCGTCGACCGGCGGCTCCGGACAACCGGGCGCGCCGAGCCAGACCGCCGTCGTCTTCAAAGCCGGCGGCGACGGCGCCGCGGCCGCGTAACGAGTGAGCAGCTCAGCGGGCACGGTCAGCGCACCCGCACCGGCACCGAGCTGTAGCCACGCACCGTGCTGGTGTGCACCCACTCGAGCCCGCGCTCGTCGATCTCCCAAGTCGGGAACCGCCGCAGCGTCTCGGTGAGCCCGACCGTGCCCTCGAGGCGCGCCAGCGCGGCCCCGATGCAGAAGTGCGTGCCGTACCCGAACGCGAGGTGCCGGTCGATCACCCGCCGCACGTCGAAGCGGTCGGGATCCTCGAAGTGGCGCTCGTCGCGGTCGCCCGAACCGTTGAGGAGCGCGAGTCGCGAGCCGCGCGGGATGACGGTGCCGTGCAACTCGACGTCGCGCGAAACCCATCGCGACTGGATCGGCGACGGCGCCTCGTAGCGCAGGAGCTCCTCGATGGCGTTCGGCACGAGCGATGGCTCGTCGATCAGGAGCTGGCGCTGGTCGGGGTGCTTCGCCAACGTCACCGCCGCGAAACCGAGCAGCCGGGCCACCGTCTCGGTGCCCGCTGACGAGATGAGCTGCACGAAGCCGGCGATCTCGTCGAGCGTCAACGTGCGAAGCTCACCGTCGTCGTCGATCTCCGCGTGCACCAAGCCGCTGATGAGGTCGTCCTGCGGATCCGCGCGCCGTTGCTCCATGAGCTCGGGCAGGATCGCCCACGCGTCGTTCGCGATCTCACCGCTCTCCGAGACCAGCGAGCGATCGATCCCGTGCCTCAGCATCGTGTCACCGTCGTCGATGTGCAGGCTGCTGTCGGCCCGTTCGCGGAACTCGGCCGCATAGCCGTCGGGGTAGCCGACCAGAGCGAGGATCACGGTGGGCGGCAGCAGGCCGGCGAACGTCTCGATGTAGTCGAACTCGTCCTGCCCGTCGACGGTATCGAAGAGGTCGTTGCAGAGCTTGGCGATTCGGCGCTCGAGGTCGGCGATCCGCCGGGGCGTGAAGGCGCGGCTCACGAGCTTGCGCAGGCGTGTGTGCTCCGGCGGGTCCTTCATGATCATCATCGGGATGTTCTCGTACGGCTCGTCGGCGATCATCTCCAACACGATGCCGTGACCGGACCGGTACGTGTCGGTGTCGAGCAGCCCGTTGAGCACGTCGTCGTAGCGGCTCAGCGCGTAGAACCCGTGCCGCTCGTTGAAGTACACCGGCGACTCGTCGCGCAACCGCTTCCACGCGGGATACGGGTCGGCGTCGATCGCGTAGTCGTACGGGTCGTAGTAGAGATCGGTGACGGTCATCCCCGCTACTCCTGAGATCCCGCGGTGCGATGCACCATACTCACTCACTCGCCCGCGCGGCCGGGCTCGTTTCCGCGGGATCGGATTGCAGTCCGAACGAGTTGAACGCCATCGCCAGCAACGCGTAGGCGCCCACGGTGAAGACCAGATCCATCAGCTGACGTTCGTCGAGCGCGTCAGCAAGTTCGTCCCAGGTGGACTCACTGACGGTCCAGCCTGAGAGCAGCTCATCCGTCGCACGCATGAGTGCGGCGTCGCCGGCCGACCAGCCGGGAGCGTCGGGTCCCTCGGTCGTTCGGGCGATCGCTTCGTCGTCGACCCCCTCTCGACGCGCGATCACCTCGTGCTGTTCGCGTTCGAACGCACACCCGCAGATCACCGCGGTGCGGAGAACGAGGAGCTCGCGGGTGCGCGGTGTCAGCGTGGACTCGAACAGCAGGTGACGATTGAAGGCCAGGTACGACCGCGCAAGGTCAGGATGACGCGCCAAGGTGTCGAGCGGCACCGGCACCTCGGTCGCGTCCCGCCGCAGCCACCCCTTCAGCGCGACGCGCACCTCGTCCGGCAACGTTCCGCGTGGCAATGGCGGGATTCGCGGTTCAGCGTCGGGCATGGACTTGACATCGTATATTTTCCCGGTCATGCGGACACTCACTGACGTACTCCGGAGCCGGTCGACCAGCGATCCGGACCGGGTCGCGCTCGACTTCGAGGATCGAACGTTCACGTTCGGCGAGTTGCAATCCCGTGCGGACGAGTGGGCCACGGCGCTGGCGGCGGCCGGCGCCGCGCGTGGTGCCCGCATCGCCCTGATGTCCGCGAACCGGCCGGAGTTCGTGTTCGCGGTGTACGGCGCGTTGCAACTCGGTGCTTCGGTGGTGATGTTCAGCCCGGCGTGGAAGGCCGCGGAGATCCAGCACGCTGGTGGGGTCGTCTCGCCGGCTCTCGCGCTCGGCGACGAGGCCGGGTGCGCGGCGCTGGCCGATGCGCTGCCTTCGGTGCCGTCCCTCCTGCTCGACCGCGACCTGCAGTCGTCCGCGGAGCCCGGTCCCGTCGTCGACGACGTCGACGCGGACGCGGTGTTGGTGTTCAGTTCCGGCACGACCGGCTTGCCGAAGGCGGTCCGCCACACGCACCGGACGCTCGGCCACGCGGTCAAGCACTGGATCACCGCGCTCGGCCTCACCGACCACGATCGTTTCCAGGTGGCGACGCCACCGGTGCACATCCTCGGGCTGCTCAACATCGTCACCGCGGTCGCTGCGGGATCCCGCGTTCGCCTGCATCCGCGTTTCGACCTCGACGCGTCGCTGCGCGCGATCGCGGAGGAGCGCATGACACTCGAGATGGCGGTCGCGCCGATCGCACTCGGTTTGGCGAACCATCCGCGGCTCGAGGACTTCGACCTGACCTCTCTGCGCTACATCATGTGGGGCGCGACGCCCGTGGCCGAGGAGGTCGCGCGTACCGTCACCCGTCGATCGGGCGTGCGCTGGCTCCCCGCCTACGGCACGAGTGAGGTGCCGGTGATCGCGGCGAACCCCGTACAGACTCCCGACCGCTGGCGCCTCGACAGCGTCGGCCTGGCCGTGCCAGGAGTAGAGGTGCGGATCACCGATCCGGAGAGCAACGCGGTGCTCGCTGACGGCGCGACCGGCGAGATCGAGGTGCGGAGCCCGTCGGCGATGGCCGGATACCTCCCCGACTCCGAGACCGCGCCGTCGTTCCACGACGGCTGGTACCGCACCGGCGACATCGGCTGGCTCGAGCCCGCAGGGTGGCTGCACATCACCGACCGGCTCAAGGAGATGATCAAGGTTCGCGGGTTCCAGGTTGCGCCCGCTGAGATCGAGGCGGTCCTGCACGCCGACGACAGAGTGCGCGACTGCGCCGTGTTCGGAGTGGAGGATCCGCAGCTCGGTGAGGCAATCGTGGCCGCGGTTGTGCCGGTGGCCGGTGCCGTCGTCGCGCCACAGGAACTGGAGGCTGCAGTCGCGGAGCAGCTTGCGAGCTACAAGCGCATCCGCCATCTCGTCTTCGTCGACGAGATCCCGCGGCTGCCGTCCGGGAAGGCACTCCGGCGCCAGCTCAAAGAACGCTGGCACGACCAGTCACTCAGCTGAGCCAGGCTCACGCTCGCTCGCGCCGCTCAACGCCGCGTGTCCGGAGTTCGCCGACGCGCGGAACCTGCTCAGATCGCCGGCTATGGGCGCGCCTTGCGCGACGTTATACGGGTGATCTTGTCAAGCACCCTCGTGTTGGGGATCGCGGTGGCGTAG
>JBBDHW010000011.1 GCA_040880805.1 Acidimicrobiia bacterium
GCGCTCGGCGACATCGGTGGTGGCGACTTCGGTAGTGCGCTCGGCGCGCTCGGCGCGCTCGGCGACATCGGTGGTGGCGACTTCGCCGGTGCGCTCGGCGCGCTCGGCGACATCGGTGGTGGCGACTTCGGTGGCGCGCTCGGCGGGCTCATCGACGGCGCCGGCGGCATCCTCCCCGACTCGGTGACGGGTGCGCTGGGCGGGCTCGCCGGCGGTGACCTCGGCGGCTTCAGCAGCTTCCTGGGCGGGCTCGGGGATGGCGGCCTCGACGACGTCATGGGCTCCCTCGGCGGGCTCGCCGCTGGGGGCGGACTGGGAGGTCTGCTCAGCGGGGCCGGCCCTGCGCTCGGTGGCGCGCTCGGCGACCTCGGCTTCGACAGTGGGGCGCTCTCCGGTGCCATGGACCTGCTCGGTGGCCCGAGCCTCGGCCCGGCCGCCGCCTTGCTCGAAGACCCGGTCGGCGCCCTCACCGGTGCGGTCGGTTCCGCAACGGGTGGGGACGGCGGTTTCGGCGGGCTCGGCGGGCTGCTCCAGCAATTCGGTACCGACGACCTCCAGGAGTTGGGCAGCTCCGTGCTCGGCAGCGGCGCGGGTGGCGCGCTCGGCAGCGTCGACGACCTCGTCGGGAAGCTCGGCGGGAGCGACGTCGGTACCCTCGTGAACACGTTGACCCAAGACGGTCGCCTCGACGACTTCGTCGGGAGCCTCGGCGCCGACGGGGCCGCGGACCTGGTCGGCAAGGCGCTCGGACAGGGCAACGCCGCCGACCTCATCGGCGGGTTGGGCGGCGACGCGGTCAGCGACCTGCTCGGCAAGGTGTCGCAGAGCGGCGGCCTTGGCGATCTGGTGGGCCAACTCGACAGCGATGCGATCGCGGGCCTCATCGACAAGGTCGTGCGACCGGCTGCGGGCGTCGCCGCCGATGGCGGCGGTGCGCAGGTCGATGCGCCCGACGGCGGTCAGCCGACCATGCAAGCGGGCGCGGTGCAGGCCGACGCCGGCTCGCTGACCGACGTGTTCGCCGACGACGTGCTGGAAGGCGGCCAGCCCGCAGCCGCCGCGATGCAGCACGAGCCGGTCGGCGCGCAGGACGCGACGTTCTCGCAGGGCGTCGACAACGGTGGAGCCGCACCGGCCCCCGCGACCGGCGCCGACGACTTCTCGACGCCGGATCCGGCTGCCCCGGCCCCTGTAGCCGACGCGTCCCCGGCAGCGGAGCCCGACGACTTCAGCACCCAGATCCAGGCTGCCGACGAGATCGATTCGTCGACCGACGCGCTCTTCGACGACCTCGGTTGAGGCCGCGTCGATGACCACCGCGCCACAGACAACCGCACCCCCACCGGCAGGCATCGACACCGCGGTTCCGCAGCTTGTCGGTCTTCTCCAGAAGCTGGGGCGCGCCGATCTCGCCGACCGCGCCAACGCGGCCGCCGCGCGCCTGCGCCGGCCCGCGACCGTCGTATGTGTGGTCGGCGAGTTCAAGCAGGGAAAGAGCTCGCTCGTCAACGGGCTCCTCGGTCGCGACGTGTGCCCCGTCGACGACGACCTGGCGACGGCTGCGATCACCCTCGTGCGCTACGCCGACGAACCCGCGGCCGCGGTCCGACGTCGCGTCGACGGCCAACTGGTCGCAGAGCACATCAACATCGAAGACCTCGACACGTGGGTCACCGAAGCCGGCAACCCCGGCAACGAGCGCGGCGTTGAACGTGTCGAGATCGCGGTCCCGAGCGCGCTCCTCCGCCAGGGGCTGGTGCTCGTCGACACCCCCGGGATGGGCGGACTCGGCGCGGGGCACGCGGCCGCCACGCTCGCGTTTCTTCCCTTTGCCGACGGGCTGATCCTCGTGTCCGACGCGTCGGCCGAGCTGAGCGCGCCCGAGGTCGAATTCCTCGGCCGGGCATCTGAGCTGTGTCCCACCGTGTTGTTCGTGCAGACGAAGACCGACCTCTACCCGGCCTGGCAACGCATCCTCGACCTCAACCGCGGCCATCTCGAGCGCAGCGGTGTGCATATTCCCAGCGCGGTGGCGTCGAGCGCACTGCGCCACGAGGCTCTCGTGCGCAAGGATCGCGAGCTCAACGAGCGCTCCCAGTTCCCATTGCTGATCAAGGCGCTCGACGAAGGCGTCGTCGCCCCGGCGAAGGAACACGCGGCCGAACGCTCCATGGGCGATGTCCGCGCCATCGTGTCGGTGGTGCGCGCGGGACTCGTCGAGGAGCAGCGGCTCCTGGCCGACCCGGCGGCGCTCGCCGAGGGGTTGGCCGAGCTCGAGCAGGCGAAGACGCGCCTCGAGTACCTGCGCGGACCGGGTGCGCGCTGGAGCGTGATCGTCGGCGATCGCGTCAACGATCTCTCTGCCGACGTCACGTACCGGTTTCGAGACTCGATGCGCAGGGTCTCCGACTCGATGGACGAGCAGATCGAGGCGCTCACCAAGGGCAACGAGTGGGACGAGATGGTGCGCGACATGCAGACGCAGGTCGCGGAGCATGTGACCGACGCGTTTGTGGCGATCGAGCGCGCGTGCGGCGAGATCGAAGCGGAGGTGGTCGAGCTCTTGCAGGAGGAACAGCTCGGCCTCCCGGATCGTCCCGGCCGCGAGCACAGCGTCGACGTCACCGACCTGTGGCAGGCGAAGTCGATCGACGAGAAGGAAAATAAGGGGAAGCGGGCCTTCCAGACCGGCGTCACCGGCATCCGTGGCGCACAGGGCGGCATCTACATGTTCGGGATGATGGGAAGCTTTCTGCCCACCGCGGCCGGCGCGCTGCTCATGTCGAATCCCGTGACGATCGGCGCGGGCGCCCTCTTCGGCGCCGTGCAGCTGCTCGACGACCGGAAGCGCCGGGTCACCGCTCGCCGGCAGTCGGCACGCACCCAGGTCCGTCAGTTCCTCGACGAGGTGCAGTTCCAGGTAGGGAACGAGCTCACCACGATGGTGCGTGAGGTGCAGCGCGATCTGCGCGACGAGTTCACCGAACGTCTCGGCGAGCTGCAACGAACGTACACCGAGACCGGCCAGCGAGCGCAGGCCGACACGCAGCGCTCGCAGCAACAACGCCAAGCGCGCGCCGCCGAGGTCACGCAGATGCTCGCGGCGCTCGACGCGATCCAGGGTCAGGTGTCGGGAGGCACGCCGTCGTGACGGTCACCACTTCGGTGCCGGGTTTCGGTTCCGCCGCCGATCAGGTCCTCGCCCTGATCGGCACGCTCGAACCCGACACGGCGGGCTCGGCCTACGCGACCGAGCTGGCGTCGATTCGTGAACGGCTCTCGGGGCCGCTGCGGGTGGCGATCGCGGGACGCGTCAAGGCGGGCAAGTCGACAATGCTGAACGCGCTGGTGGGGGAACGGCTCGCGCCCACCGACGCCGGCGAGTGCACCCGGATCGTGTCCTGGTACCGCCGCGGGCAGAGCTACCAGGTCAGCGCGCGCCTCGTCGACGGCCAGGAACGGGCGATCCCGTTCCAGCGCGGGGACGGTGCGCTGCAGATCGAGCTCGGGGGTCTCACCGAACGGGAGATCTCGGTCCTCGAGGTGCGGTGGCCGGCGTCCACGCTCGAGCAGGTCACCCTCATCGACACGCCGGGTCTGGCTTCCCTGAACGACGAGAATTCGCGGCGTACGCGCGAGTTCCTCGAGGTCGACGCCGATAGCCCGAGCGACGCCGACGCGGTGATCTACCTCATGCGACACGCCCACCGCAGCGACGTCGATTTCCTCAGCGCGTTCATGGACCGCTCCGTCACCGCGGCATCGCCCGTGAACGCGGTCGCGGTGCTCTCGCGAGCCGACGAGATCGGCGCCGGCCGTCTCGACGCGATGGAGTCGGCGTCGCGGATCGCTGCTCGCTATCGCGATGATCCGACATTGCGTGAGCTCTGCGCGACCGTCGTACCGCTCGCCGGTCTCCTCGCGGAGACCGGTCTCACCATGAGGGAGGACGAGGCCGCCGCGCTCCGCGCGCTCGCGGCCTCCGATCCCGAACAGGTCGAGCAGATGCTGCTGTCGGCCGACCACTTCTGCGATCTGCACGCAAGCGACCTCACCGTCGAGGTTCGCCGTTCGCTGCTCGATCGGCTCGGGATGTTCGGCGTGCGCCTGTCGCTCCAGGAAATCCGTGACAATGGGGCAACGACGGCGGCGACGCTCGCGCCACGTCTGGTCGAACGCTCCGGGCTCACGGAGCTGCGCCGTGTGATCGCCGAGCACTTCCTTCCACGCGCGCGCACGCTGCAGGCTCGCAGCGCTCTGGTCGCGCTGCGCAGCCTTGCCCGTGATATGCGCGCTGCCAACCCCGCACTAGCCGAGTCGGTCGACCGAGAGGCGGAACGCATCGAGGCGAGCGGTGTCGAGTTCGCTCGCATCCGCGCCGCGCACCTCGTGGCCTCGGGAAGCGCGCAGGTACGCGACGGCGAACGCGAAGAGCTCGACCGCCTCCTCCTCGCGGGCACGCCCGCAGCCGCGCTGGGAATCGGCGGAGGAGCGAGTGCCGACTCCGTGAAGTCGGCCGCCTTGTCGACCATCGAGCGGTGGCGTGCCCGCGCCGGCGACCCGTTCGCCGACCAGGCGCGCCGCGAGGTGTGCGAGACCGCGGCCAGAACCGGCGAAGCGATCTACGCCGGCGTTGCGGCCTGAGCTCGGGTTCAGGGCCGGAGCGAGATCGCGAGGTCCGAGCGCTCCTACAGGTTGTAGATGCGCGCGGCGTTGCCGCCGATGATGAGGCGCATCTCCTCCTCGGGCACGTTGTCGAAGTGCTCGTGGATGACCTCTTGGGAGTGCGGCCATGTGCTGTCGGGATGCGGGTAGTCGGTGGCCCACAGCAGGTTCTCGACCCCGAGGTCGTGACGGACCCGGATCCCGAACGCGTCCTCCTCGAAGCTGGCGAACATGTTCTGGTGCCAGTAGTAGCTGGGGAGCTCCGGCAGGGTCATCCCGAGCTGCTCCCACCCGTGTCGGTCGGCCATCTTGTCGAGCCGCCCGATGTAGTAGGGGATCCAGCCCAGCCCCGCTTCGACGAGCACGACCTTGAGGCGCGGATGCCGGTCGAACACGCCGGGGACGATCCAGCTCGCGATCACCTCGGCCATGAAGATGGGCGGCAATGACTGGAAGATGCCTTTCGCCGGCGTGGGGTCGCGCCGCATGATCTCGAAGAGGTTCGCGTTCGCGCCGACGTGCTGGCTGATCGGCGTGCCGATCTCCTCGATGGCCGACCACAGCGGGTCGTAGACCTCGTCCCAGTACGGCGCGAGGTCGCAGTCGGACGGATAGAGCGGCAACTGGATCGCGCGCGCGCCCTCGTTGGCGATCCGCTGTAGCTCCTTCGTTGCTTCCTCGATGTCGTGCAGCGGCAGGATGTAGACGGGGATCAAGCGGTCGGGGTTCACCGACGAGAACTCGATCGCCGCGCTGTTGAACGCCTGGAACGCCGCGAGGCATGCATCGTTGTCGAGGCCGTAGAACTCGGTGCCGCCGGTGATGTTGGTGTAGAGCACCTCGGCGTCGACCTTGTCGATGTCCATGTCCTTCATACGTTCGTGCGGGTCGTGCGCCCCCGGCCGCCCGGCGGCCTCCCACGGCTGTTCCGACGGCATCGGACCGGTGGTGTTCTGCTTGGTCGTGCCCTGCTTGTTCTTGAGCTGCTTCTGCGGCTTGCCCTCCATCATCTGGCGCATCATGGCCAAGCCGCTCTCCTGGTATGCCTCGTGGTACTGGCGCGGCAGGTGCGCGAGGACGCGCTCGCGGCTGATGTCGACGTGCGAGTCGGCGGAGATGATGCGCTCGGTCATGACGGCCTCCGTGTTGCGAACTCTTGGCAAATCGGTGTTGCTCTCCAACTACCGTACGGCAATTTCAGTGCACCCCTCGCTCCTGGTCCCGCCAGTAGGGCTCGCGCAGCTCGGTCTTGAGGATCTTGCCCGACGGGTTGCGCGGGATGGTGTCGACCCAGTCGACCGTCGTCGGGCACTTGAAGTGCGCCAGCCGCTCGCGGCTGAACGCGATGAGCTCACGGTCGTCGAGATCGGAATTGGGCGCCCGCACGACGATGGCCTTTACGGCCTCCCCCCACTTCTCGTCGGGCACGCCGATCACCGCGGCGTCGGCGACGGCCGGGTGGCCCATGAGCACGCTCTCCACCTCCGCGGGGTAGATGTTCTCGCCGCCGCTGATGATCATGTCCTTGATGCGGTCGTGGATGTAGAGGTAGCCGTCGGCGTCGAAGAAGCCGGCGTCGCCCGACTTGAACCAACCGTCGCCTGTGATCGCGGCCGCGGTGGCCTCGGGCATGTTCCAGTACCCCACCATGTTGCTGGGCGACCTCATCCACACTTCGCCGACATCGCCGAGCGCGCAATCGTTCCCGTCGGCATCGACGACGCGGAGCTCGACGCCCGGCATCGCCACCCCGGCCGCGCGCAGGCGGTGTGCGTTCGGTCCGCCCACGTCGTGGTCCTCGGGCGGCAGCAGCACGACCGCGCCGGCGGTCTCGGTGAGGCCGTACGCCTGGAGGAACCGGCAACCGAACACCTCGAGCGACTTCACGAGCACGTCTTCGGAGATCGGCGACGCGCCGTAGAGGATGGTGTCGAGGCTCGAGAAGTCGGTGCTCTCCACGCCGGGAGTCGCGAGCAGGAGCTGCAACACCGCCGGGACGTACACCGCGTGGGTGACGCGGTACCGCTCGACGTCGACGAGGATCGTGTGGGGGTCGACTTCCCTCAGCAGCACGCAGTGCGCGCCGGCCATCAGGCCGATGAGTCCCCAGGCCGCGCCCGCGACGTGGAACAACGGCATCGCGACCATGGCGACGCTGTCGGCCGTCAGCCGCAGCGCGGCGTTGGCCGCGGGCACGAGGGAGAACATCGCGCGGTGCGCGATCATCACGCCCTTGGGGAGCCCGGTGGTTCCCGATGTGTAGAACTGCACCGCGACGTCGTCGGGCGACACCTCTACCTGGAGATCGTCGGTCGGTTGCGCGTCGCGCCATTCGGCGAAGCCCGGGCGGGTAGTTCCCGACTCCGTCGTGACGACGAGCTCGACCGTCTCGAGCCGCGGCTCGATCGCTTCGAGGCACGGGAGGAACTCGGCGCCCACGAGGAGCACCCGCGCGGTCGCGTCGTTGAGGATCTGCGCGATCTCGGGCGGCGCGAGCCGCCAGTTGACCGCGGCGAGGACTGCGCCGACCTTCGCCGCGCCGAGCAGCAGCTCGAAGAACTCGGGCACGTTCTTGTCGAACACGGCCATCCGGTCACCGTGGGCGATTCCCGCAGCGCGGAGCGCGTGCGCGACCTGAGTGGAGCGGGCGTCGAGCTCGGCGTAGGTGATCGTGCGGTCCTGGTACGTGATCGCCGGCGCGTCACCTCGGTCGACGGCGCGCTCGCGGATCATGTCGCCCAGCGTGTTGACCATGCGCCTACCCCCGTAGGGCCCTTCCGTTTGGCTCGGCACGTTCATGCTAGTGGCGTGTCCTTCAATTGACGCGCGCTTGTTCGAGGGCAACGCGGCC
>JBBDHW010000012.1:0-20389 GCA_040880805.1 Acidimicrobiia bacterium
GAGCGGTCGTTATCGCACAGTGAATCTCGAACCCCTGGAATCACTCGTCTAGTCGCTGCTTCCCCAAATGCTCGCGTTCCCGGCAAACTTCACTGCGTACGACGCGTGCTACATCGCGCTGGCCGAGCTCGTTGCGGGGGCACTCCTGACCGCCGACGAACGCCTCTCGCGTGCAGTCGGCGAGCACACCGCGATCGTCTGCTTCCGTGACGAGCAGCCGCCGGAGGCGGTAACCTCCAGAAATTGATCGTCGGCTAATTTTTGGACGGCCGATTCTGGACGGAGCGTGTGCCATGCAGATGGACGACATGATCATGGTCAGCATCGACGACCACATCATCGAGCCGGCCGACATGTTCGAGGGTCACATGCCGGAGGCCTACCTCGACCAGGCCCCGAAGTACGTGGCCACCGACGACCTGCGCGGCTACTGGGACTTCCAGGGCCAGCCCACCGGGCACGCCGGGCTGAACGCGGTGGCGTCGTGGCCACACGTTGAGTGGGGGATGGACCCGATCGGCTATCCCGAGATGCGCCCCGGCACCTACGACCTCGACCTCCGCGTGCGTGACATGGACGCCAATGGCGTGCTCGCGTCGATGTGCTTCCCCACGATGGCCGGATTCAACGGCATGTCGCTGGCGCGGTCCACTGTCGACAAAGACCTCACCAAGGTCGTGATCTCCGCGTACAACGACTGGCACATCGACGAGCTCGCGGGTGGGCATCCCGGGCGCTTCATCCCGCTCGCGATCGCGCCGGTGTGGGACCCCGAGGGGATGGCCGACGAGATCGCGCGCGTCGCGTCGAAGGGGTGCCACGCGGTGAGCCTCCCCGAGACTCCCTACGGAGTGGATCTTCCCGGCTACGACGACGCGTCGTACTGGGACCCGGTGTTCAAGACCTGCAGCGACCACGGCGTCGTCATCTGCCTGCACATCGGTGGTGCCTTCGGGCTGCTCAAGCGCTCGGCCGGCGCCGGCATCGACCATCTCATCGTCCTCGCCCCACAGCTCTCCGCAGTGACGGCCGCCGACCTGCTTCTCGGGGGAACGTTCAAGCGGTTCCCGCACCTCAAGGTCGCGCTCTCCGAAGGTGGCATCGGATGGATTTCGTTCTTCCTCGATCGCATGGACCGACACATGTGGAACCACATGTGGACGGGTCTCGAGATCGGCGTGAAGGGCAAGACCGCCACCGAAATCTTCCGCGACAACTTCCTCGGGTGCTTCATCACCGACCCCGCGGCGCTGTGCGTACGTGATCGGATCGGGATCGACACGATTGCGTGGGAGTGCGACTACCCGCACTCCGACACGACGTGGCCGCGCTCACCCGAGCTGCTCTGGGGTGAGCTGCAAGACGCCGGTTGCTCCGACGACGACATCGAAGCGATCACGTGGAAGAACACTTCACGGTTCTTCGACCTCGACCCGTTCACGAGCATCGACAAGGAGCACGCGTCGGTACGTGCGTTGCGGTCGACGGCCACCGACGTCGACGTGAGCGAGACCTCGCGCTATGAGTACCAACGGCGCTGGCAAGAGCGCAAGGCCTCGTAGAGCGTCACAGGGGTGAAGCCAACGCCGGCGCCCGATGATGTCACCGCGTTCTACTGGCGCGGCGCCGCGGAGGGGGAGTTACTCGTGCTGCGGTGCGCGGCGTGCGGCTACCTCTCGCACCCGCCCGACGTGTCGTGCGCGCGTTGCGGTGCGGTCGCGCTCGATCCCGTAGAGATGTCGGGGTTGGGGTCGGTGTACTCATTCGCGATCGTGCGCCAGACGTACGATCCCGCGTTCCTCCCCGAGGTGCCGTACGTGGTCGCGCTGGTGGAGCTCGACGAGCAACCGGGTCTGCTCCTGCTCGCCAACATCGTCGAGATCGAACCCGAGTTGGTCGAGATCGGCATGCGCGTGGAGGTGACCTTCGAGCACCGCGGTGACGACGCGGTGCCGCAATTCCGGCCGTCCGAGCACGCGGGGGCCACATCGTGAACCGCGGCGCCGGTCGCGAGGTCGCGGTGGTCGGCGTGGGCTTCTCGGAGGTCACGCGTCGCGGCAATCCCGACATCCGGACCCTCACGTACGACGCGGCGCACGACGCGCTCGCCGACGCGGGCTTGGTCGCCAACGATCTCGACGCGATCTTCGAGTACTCGTTCGGCGCCTTGCGCGGCGACTCTCCGATCGCGGTGTCGGCGCAGCGTCTACTCGGTGTCGAGAACCTCACCGCCTTCAACGACATCATGGGATCGGGCCCGTCTGGTCTCGCGAGCGCGATGGACGCGGCCATGGCGATCGCCGCGGGAGCGTGCGAAACAGCGCTCGTGTACCGAACGATCACACGCGAGGCAGGCCACACCGGAGCGATGCGCGAAGGGCCGGCGCGCGCTCCCGGGCCGATGCAGTTCGCGGCGCCGTACGGGTACGGGGGCGGGATAATCCTCGCCATGGCTATGAAGAAACGGCGCCGGATCGCCGAGCTCGGTGGGTCGGTCGAGGACTACGGCCAGATCGCGTTGAACGCGCGGCGGTGGGCCGAGCTCAATCCGCGCGCGGTGTTCCGCGACCCGATCACGATGGGCGACTATCTCGGTTCGCGCGTGATCGCGGACCCGCTCGTGCTGTTCGACTGCGACTACCCGGTGAACGCCGCGTGCGCAGCGATCCTCACCACAGCCGAGCGTGCGCGCGACCTGCGCCAGCGTGCGGTCGTGGTCGACGCGCTCGCATACGGCACCGGCAGCCGGCCCGACTGGATCTACACCGACGACTTTCTCTTCGGCGGCACCATCCCGTGCGGGCGCGAGCTCTGGCGTCGGTCTTCGGTGTCGGCTGGCGATGTCGACGTCGCCGAGCTCTACGACGGGTTCACGCACATCGCGATCTCGTGGCTCGAAGCGCTCGGGCTGTGCGGGGTGGGGGAGTTCCACGACTGGGTCGACGACGGCGCGCGGATCGGTCCCGGTGGGTCGATGCCGCTCAACACCTACGGCGGGCAGCTCGCGGCCGGGCGCATGCACGGGCTCGCGTTCCTGAACGAGGCGGTGCTCCAACTCCGCGGCGCGTGTGGTGAGCGGCAGGTACCGGACGCGCGCGTCGCGGTCGTGGCCAACGCGCACGGACCGCAGTGCGGCGCGATGGTCGTTCGACGCTCGTGAGGGCGCGGTCAGTGGTTGAGGCTCCATCCGTCCGACGGCGTTCCGATCCACCCGCGCGCGGCGTTCGTGCCGCCGTCGACGTTGATCGTCACGCCGGTGATGTAGGCACCCATCGACGAGCACAGGAACACCGCGGTGGCCGCGCAGTCCTCCACCACACCTTCACGACCCAAAGGGATCGAGCGCAAGGTGCCGTCGGGCCCCTCTGCAGTGCGTTCGAACCAGGTCGACGGGTCGACAGGCCCCGCGCGGTTACCGCGCAGTCCGGGCGTGATCGTCTGGTCGGGCGCGATGGCGTTGATGCGGATGTGGTGCTCCGACAACTCGAGCGCCATCGTCATCGTGAAGTTGATCATTCCGGCCTTGCACGCCGCGTACACCGCGTACAACGGTGCAGCCCGGAAGCCTTCGATGCTCGTGACGTTCACGATCGAGCCGCCCCCGCTCTCTTTCATCACCGGGGCGGCTGCGTGGGTTGCCGCGAGCATGCTCACGAGGTTGATGTCGATGTGCCGGCGCCAGCTCCGTTCGCTCTGATCGAGGAACAGCCTGCCGTTCACGCCGCCGGCGTTGTTCACGAGGATGTTCAGGCGCCCGAAGTGCTCGGCCGACCGCGCGACGGCCGCGGTCAGCTGCTCGGTGTCCATCACGTCGACCGGAAGGACGAGGGCGTCCCGGCCGAGCTCGGTGATCGAGGCGGCGGTGCGCTCGGCGCGTTCGGGGTCGATGTCGAGCACTGCTACGTCGGCGCCGAACTTCGCGAGCCCGAGTGCGATGCCCTGACCGATTCCGCCGCCGGCGCCGGTCACGAGGGCTGCTTGGCCGGTGAGCAGGATGTCGGACGGATCGAGCGCCGTGTGGAATGGATCGCGCGCGACTTCGAGCGCCTCAGCTTGATTCAGGTTCACGATGAATCTCCTCTCTACCGGCGCACACTTTGGTGGCCGAGATCGGGGGAGCGCCAGCCATGAGCGGAGCGTCCGCGAGCCGGGTATCCCGGCGAGCAGCGGAGCGGGGCCCGAGCGGCCCGGTGCGAAGCACCGAGAGCGGGGAAGGATGAGCCGACCGCCGGTGAAGGTGGGCCTCAACATCGTGTGGGTGAAGCCCGAGAACCTCGTGGAGTTCGGCGTCGCCGCCGAGGCGCTCGGGTACGAGTCGCTGTGGTCGGGTGAGCATGTCTGCCTTCCGATGACGCCCGACTGGTGGAAGAAGTTCCCCGGCGCGGAGGCGCTGGGCGACGCCTTCACCGAAGAGATGGTTCCTTTCGGGCCCGACTCGATCTTCCTCGACCCGATGATCGCGTTGGCGCACCTGGCGGCGGCAACGCAAACGGTGCGGCTCGGCATCGGGATCTACATGCTCGCGCTCCGCGACCCGGTGCTCGTCGGTCGCATGATCGCGACGCTCGACGTGCTCTCGAACGGCCGCCTCGACATGGCGATCGGCCTCGGGTGGAACGAGGACGAGTATCGGTTTACCAACAGCGCGTGGAAGACGCGTGGCCGTCGGATGAACGAGACGATCGCCGCGCTCCGCGTGTTGTTCGACGAGGAGCATCCCGAGTTCCACGGCGAGTTCTTCGACTTCCCGCCGATCGGCTTCCAGCCCAAACCGGTCCAACGGCCGCGGTTGCCGATCCACGTGGGCGGCGGCGGGCCACCCGCGGTGCGGCGTGCCGCGACGCTCGGCGACGGCTGGTACGGCAGCCCGATGAACATCCCCGAGATCCGCGACGAGCTGCGCAACGCCGGGCGCGAACACGACCCCTTCGAGTTCTCGACCATCACGCTCCAGGGCCCGGTGCCGATCGACCAACTCGAGCAGATGGCAGAGATGGGTGTGCACCGTGTGGTGGTCACGCCCTGGGCAGGCACGCGCGTCGGCGAAGTCGGGCGGGAGGGTCTCGCCGCGTTGGAGCAGTACGCCGACGAGATCGGCCTTCGAGGTCGAGCGTGACGAAGGGTGAGGGTTACGCGCCGATCGAGCCGGCGCCGGGAATCTTCGAGGCGCGCTTGCCGAAGCTCTTCGGTCTGGTGTCGACGTCGGGTGACAGCGCGCGCAGCGCGCCCACCGTGCACGCTTCGCGCTTCCGGTGCTCGAACGGGTCGAAGTTGTAGAAGCGGCAGGCGTTCTCCCACGTGATCATGTTGATCTCGTTGTCGGGGACCTGCGCCGCCTGCAACGACTTCCAGATGTCTTCCGGCGCGTTCGGCCAGGTGCAGTCGGAGTGCGGGTAGTCGCATTCCCATGCGATGTTCTCGACGCCGATGTCGTGGCGAAGCTTCAGACCGGTGACGTCATCGATGAAGCACGTGAGCACGCGCTCCTTGAACACCTGACTCGGGAGCTTGTCGCCGAAGTCTTGGAGTGTCCACGGGCTGTGCCGCTGGTACGTGTAGTCGGCACGCTCGAGCCAGTACGGGATCCAGCCGATGCCGCCTTCGGCAAGCGCGAACTTCACGGTGGGGAACTTGCGCAGCACCGGCGACCACAGCAGCTCCGAACAGAACACGCCAGTGTTGAACGGCATGGTGTGGATGAGCACGTCGAATGGTGAGCGCGGCATGAAGTTGGGTGCGCCGCCGAAGTGGAACACCATGACCGAGTCGGTGTCCTGGCATGCCTGCCACGCCGGGTCGGTCCATGAAGTAGTCGCTCATCGACGGCGGCTCGACGAGGTGGTCGTCGACGCTGACGAGAATCATGTCTTCGAGCTGCATCTCCGCATGGTAGCTGGCCTACCTTGGAGACGGGTTGCGGTTGCCTTGAAGGAATCGGTCTTCGCGAGCAAGGATGCCCCCAGCATGGATTCGTCCGAGGACACAAACGCCTTCGATCCAGAGGCCATTCGCGACAAGTACCAGCGTGAGCGCGCCAAACGCATGACGGAAGGTCGTGGGGTCATCCACGACCTGAAGCATGACGCGGGGTTCGCGGAGTACCTCCGCGATCCGTTCACGCCGTTCGTCGAGCGGGAGCCGATCTCCGACGACGTGGACGTCGCCATCATTGGCGCCGGGATGTCGGGCGTGGTGGTGGGCGCGAAGCTCCGCGACGCGGGCGTACGTCGGATCATGCTGATCGACAAGGCCGGTGGGATCGGCGGTACCTGGTACTGGAATCGTTATCCCGGCGTGATGTGCGACGTCGAGTCCTACATCTACATGCCGATGCTGGAAGAGATGAACTACGTGCCGACGACGCGGTACGCGTTCGGTGACGAGATCTGCCGGCACCTCGACTCGATCGCGTCCAAGTACGGCCTGGTCGAGGACGCGCTCTTCCACACCGGTGTCGAGATGAGCAAGTGGGACGAGAGCGCTTCACGTTGGGTGATCCGCACCGATCGCGGTGACGAGATCCGTGCGCGGTATCTCATCCACGCGGTCGGCATCCTCAACCTGATGAAGCTGCCGGTGATCCCCGGCATGGAGAAGTTCGAGGGCAAGGCGTTCCACAGCGCGCGTTGGGACTACGACTACACGGGTGGCGGGCCCGACGACCCGCGCCTCACCAAGCTGGCCGACAAGGTGGTCGGCGTGATCGGCGTGGGCGCGAGTGGGCTCCAGGCGGTTCCGCCGCTCGCGGCGTCGGCGAAGCACGTGTACGTGTTCCAGCGCACGCCGTCGGCGATCGGCGGGCGCGGCAATCGGCCGACCGACGAGGAGTTCGCGGAGCAACTCCACCCGGGTTGGCAGAAGGAGCGGATGGAGAATTTCAGCGGGGTCATGATCGGGCGTCCGGTCGAGCGCGATCTCGTCGATGACGGGTGGACGCTGCACACCGCACGGCTCAACAACCCGATCGTCGAAGAGGCCATGACGGCCGAAGACATCGCGGCCCGGGTCGAAGCGTTCGATTACCACGTGATGGAGGAGCACCGGACACGCATCGACGAGATCGTCGCCGATCCTTCCGTCGCAGAGATGCTCAAGCCGTACTACCGCTATGGGTGCAAGCGGCCATGCTTCCACGACGAGTACCTGATGGCGTTCAACAACCCCAACGTGACATTGGTTGACTGCCCGGGCGGCGTCACCCAGATCACGCCGCACAGTGCAATCGCCAACGGTACCGAGTACGAGCTCGATTGCATCGTGTACGCCACCGGCTTCGAGGCCGAGCTCACACCGTTTGCGCGGCGCGCCGGCCACACCATCATCGGGCGCGCCGGCATCACGATGGAGGAGAAGTGGAAGGACGGCGTCATCAGCCTGCATGGCATAGCGACGCACGGCTTCCCGAACATGTTCATCATGCCCGCGCCGGGCCAGCAGGCCGTCACCACCCACAACTTCACGCACCTGATGGTTCTCGGCGCCGAGCACATCGCGGCGACGGTCGGCTTGCTCGAGGAGCGCGACGTGTTGGTGTTCGACGTCACCGAGGAAGCCGAGGAGGCCTGGACCGAGATCATCCTCAGCACCGCCCGCGACCCAACCGCGTTCATGGCCGCGTGCACGCCGTCCCGTCTCAACTTCGAGGGCAACCCGAGCATGTTCAATCCCCGCAACGGGTCGTACGGCGGTGGCTTCGGCGACGTGTTCGGATACCGAGACCTCCTCGCCGAGTGGCGGTCCAACGGTGAGTTCGCCGGATGGGAGCTCACCGAGACGGACGAGAAAGCATGAACGGCTCCGACCGCAAGCCGCGTGTCACGGTCGTCACGGGAGGCGCGCTCGGGATCGGCGCCGCGATCGCCGAGGAGCTCGGTCGCCATGGCGCGTTCGTCGTCACGGTCGACCCTGGCGTCGCGGTCGACGGCACACCCGGGAGCGGTGACACCGAGCGCACCACCGCGCAGCGGATTGTCGACGCGGGCGGGCAGGCCCGGGCGTCGAACATCTCGGTGACCGACGCGGACGCCGTCGGCGCCCTGTTCGCGGAGCTCGTCGAGGAATTCGGCGCGCTCGACGCGGTCGTGAACGTCGCCGGCATCAGCCGAGCCACCGGATTCGCCTCCGGGATCGAGGACGACTGGCGTGCGGTGCTCGACGTGCACCTCAACGGATACCTCAACACGCTCCGCGCCGCGCTGCCGCTCATGGCTGCAGCCGGCCACGGTCGCATTCTCGGCGTCACCTCGGGCTCGGGGTGGCGCGCCGCCGACGCCGGGGCCTACAGCTGCGCGAAGCGCGCCGTCGCGGCGCTCACGTGGCAGATCGGACAGGCGACCCCGAGCGGCGTGACGGTCAACGCCCTCTCGCCGATCGCGGCCACCCGGATGGTGCTCGGGGCACTCTCCCGCCAGGCGGGCACCGGGAACCGGACCGGGCGCGAAGCGGCCACGGGCGGAGTGTCCCTTTCCCTCGACGCGGTACCGCCGCCCGAGCACCTCGGGCCGATCGGCGCGTACCTCGCCGGCGACGACTTCGCCGCTGGCTGCCGCGGACAGGTGATGTTCTCGAACGGCGCGGAGCTCGCGTGGGTGGTCCCGCCCCGGCTCCTCGAGGTCGCGCGCACGACCGACGTCGGATCGCTCCCGCGGCTGCTGGAGATGCTCGGCCCCACGGTGCTCGCGCCGGCCGAGGCCGCCCAGGCCACCAACGGCGGCGGCAACCCCCGTCTCGGCGCGGCGTTCGACGAGCCGGCTCCGAGCGCGAGCTCCGCGGCGCACGGCAGACGCGCCGTCGTCGTGACCGACGTACCCGCGTCGGGCAACGCGATCACGAAGACGCTCACGTCGCGCGGCGTCGAGTGCGTGACCATCGCGCAACCTGCGACGCGCTTCACCGCTGCCGCGGAACAGCTTGCAGCCGTGGCCGGCGAGTCCGTGCCGGTCGACGCGGTCGTCGTGGCGCTCGTCGGTGACGACGCGCGTGCGGTCGCCTCCCCCGACGTCCCGGCGTGGCAACGCATGCTCGACGAGCACACCGGCATCACCGACCGGATCGCGACCGACGCGGCGTGGGTCCGCGCGGTCGCCGATCTCGCGGCGGCGAGCGACCGGCCCGTCCGGATCGTCACCGTGGTGGACGCGACGTCGGCCGGTGGTCGGAGTCGGGCCCAAGCGGCCGCGCAGCTCTCGCGCGCCGCGCACCAGGCGACGGCCGATCGGGTGGACGCCTTCGCGATCAGCGTCGAGTCCGCACACGGGTCGGCGTTCGGCCGGACCGCGGACGTCGCGGCCTACCTCGTGAGCGACGCCGGCGCGGGTGCGCTGTCCGGGGCCGAGCTGGTCGTCTCGACGGACTGGGTCGGTCTCCGCAGCCATCCGCGCCCCGCCGGGACGATCTCTTTCGGGGGTCCGGACGTCCCGGGCTGGCTCGACGGCGCGCTCCGCGACATGGTCGGTTCGGGCCGGTAGCGAAACGAGAAAACGAGGAGGATTGATGGCCTCACCCATCGAACGCATCGTCGACGCGCACATCCACCTCTGGGACCCGGCTCGCGCCGACTGGTACCCGTACCTGGCGGGCCAGCGCGAGCTCGACATGGGCGACATCTCGGGGATGTGCCGCCTGTTCGACCAGCCCACCTACTTTTCGGAATCCGCGAACTGGAACGTCGTGAAGTTCGTCCACGTCGCCGCGGCGAGCGCGCCCTACTCAGCAGACGAGACCGCGGAGCTCGACGAGCTGGCCGAGGCGACGGGGCACCCGGACGCCATCATCGGGGGCATCGTGCCGAGCGATCCGATCGCAGAGACGGAGCGGCTGCTCGACGCACAGATGAAATCGTCCCGGTTCCGCGGCATCCGGCCAATGGGCGGGACGATGGGTGTTCCCGGCGGCGACGTGCTGCGCGCGCTCCAGGAGCGCGAGCTGGTGTTCGAGCTGATGGCCCACCCCGACGAGCTCGAGGCCGCCGCCGCCTCGTTGGCCGACTGGGGCAACCTCACGATCGTCGTCGAGCACGCCGGTTGGCCGCGGTCGCACGAACCGGAGGAGTTCGTGCTCTGGGAGCGCGGGATCGCGGCCCTCGCGGCTCTCGGTGACAACGTGCATTGCAAGCTGTCCGGCCTTGCCATGCCCTTGCACACGATGGACGCCCACGCGCTACGGCCATGGATCGAGCACTGCCTCGCGTCGTTCGGCGTCGATCGGTGCATGTTCGCGAGCAACTTTCCCGTCGACGCGATGCACGGCACCTTCGACCAGCTCTATGGCGGATTCGACCGCGTCACCGCCGACCTCGACGCCGAGGCCCGCGACAAGCTCTTCGCCGGCAACGCCGAGCGGCTCTATCGCTGCTGACCGCGCGCAGCCCCCCTGGGTCGCTAGAGTCCGGCAAGATCGACCTGCGCAGGCGGTCATCATCAGGGGGGGAGCCATGGACGCGATGGGTGCTGTGGGGCTGCGAACGCGGCGGGTCGTCGTGCTGGTCGTTCTGGTCGTTGCTGTCGCGTTACCCCTGAGTGCGGTTCCCGCGTCCGCCACGTCGGCGAGTGGACCCGTGGTGAAGGTCGGGATGATCACGGCGCTGAGCGGTCCGATCGCCGCGTCCCCCGAAACGAAGGACGCTTTGCTCGCGGCGATCGCCGCATTCAACAAGCGGGGCGGCGCAGGCACGAACCACGCCCGCATGCAGGCCGACGTCTGCGACACCCGCGGTGACGCCAACGGCGAGGTGGACTGCGCCCGGCAAATGGTGGACGACGGCGTCGTCGCGACGTTCAACGACCTGACGTACAACAACCCGGCCGGTGTGGTGGACATCCTCGAGAAGGCCGGGATCCCGCGCATCGGCGTCGCGGGGACCAGCATCTCCGAGTTCGGGTCGAGCGTCTCGTATCCCATCTCCGCCGGCGTCATCGCGGCGTACCTCGGCACCGCGGTGGGGTTCAAGCAGGACGGCGCCAAGAAGATCTGTCTCGTCCGCACCGACGCACCGACCGGCGCGACGTTCAAGGCCTTCCTGCAGCCGTCGTTCACCGCGATCGGGATCGAAATCACGTGTGACATCTCGGTCGCGACCGGGGCCACCGACTACGCGCCCTACATCGCCCAGTTGCAGCGCGAGAACCCCGACGCGGTCCTGATCTCGCACAGCGACAGCGTCACCACGCAGCTCATCGCCGCGATGCAGCAGCTCAACGCCAAGATCCCGCTGGGCGGGAACCCGGGATCCTTCAAGCTCGACACCATGAAGAAGTACAGCAAGCTCACCAAGGGCACCGTCCTCTCGGAGTCGTTCCCGTACCCGTCGACCGCGAACGAAAAGAGCTTCCCGGGCCTCAAGCAGTACTTCGCCGACATGAAAGCGTCGGGCAAGAGCTCCCTCAGCACCGCGAATCTGAAGACGCAAGACTTCGGCCCGTGGATCGCAACGCTCGCGTTCGTCGACGTCACCAAGGACCTCGACACCTTCACGCCCGAGAGCATCATCCAGGCGCTGAAGACGGCGAAGGACGTCGACCTGATGGGGCTGACCCCGCCGTGGACGCCGTCGACGCCGGGCTTCAGCGTGTTCACGTCGAGCTCGAACCACTACGTGTACATCTCCCGCTTCAACGGCAAGACCATCGTCACCAACAAGAAGCCGGTCGACGTCACGCAGTACATCCAGTGACAGCCGGTTGATCCGAGTGACGGCTCCAGGTTTCTGAGGGGAGCCGTGGCGCAGGCTGTCCAGTTCGCCATCCTCGGGCTCGGCGCGGGCGCGGCGTACACGCTGCTCGCGCAGGGCATCGTCCTCATCTACCGCGGCTCCGGCATCGTCAACTTCGCGCACGGTGCCATCGCGATGTTCGCGGCGTTCTTCTGCTTCCTCACGTTGGTCGAGGAGCACGGGTGGTCGGTCGAAGCGGCCATCCCGGTTGCGGTTCTGCTCGCGGCCCTGCTCGGGGTGGCGATCCAGAACGGCATCCTTCGCTTCATGCGCACCGCCGCGCCGCTCGTCCGCCTCGTCGCGACACTGGGCGTGCTGATTGTTCTCCAGGGACTGGCGGGTCAGAAGCTGTGGGACAGCGACTTCCACCAGATCGACCAGTTCCTGCCGACGCACAACTACACGCTGCACGAGTGGTTCGGTCTCGACGGTGAGTGGGGACGGGTGGTCGTCCAGGAGGATCGCTTGATCCTGCTCGGGATCGCGTGCGCGCTGACGTTCGCGCTGTGGGCGTTCACGCGGTTCACGAGGATCGGTCTCGCGATCTCGGCGAGCGCGGAGAACGAGCGGGCGGTGTCCGCGCTCGGCTGGTCGCCGAACCTGCTCGCCACCGTCACCTGGGCGATCGGCGGAGCGACGGCGGGACTTGCCGGCATCCTGCTCGCACCGAATGCAGGACTGAGCCTGACAGTCTTCACGATTGTCGTGACGGTGTCGGCACTCGCCGTCGCGCTGATCGGTGGGTTCAGCTCGTTCCCGCTCACGTTGCTCGGTGGTGTCGCGCTCGGCATCGCGGAGAGCGAGGTCCTGACGTACTCGAGTGACATCTCGGAGTTCCTGCACGACACCCTGGGGATCGAGAACGGCGCGACCGGCCTCCAGCGCGCGCTGCCGTTCCTCATCATCGTCGTCGTGCTCGTTGTGCGCGGCAAGGCGCTCCCGCTGCGCAGCCACATCCTCGAGCGCCTCCCCGACCTCGGCAGCGGTGTCGTGACCCGCTGGTTCCTCGTCGTCACGATGGGTGCGCTGCTCCTCCTGAACGGCTTCGCCTTCGACGCGCGCTGGTCGACCGCGGTGTACACGTCGCTGATCGTGGGCGTGTTCATCCTGTCGATCGTCGTGCTGACCGGGTACGCGGGTCAGCTGTCCCTCGCGCAGTACGCGATTGGCGGACTCGGGGCGCTGTTCGCGGCGCGTCTCGTCGGGCACGAGCACTGGCCGACCGAGCTCGCCTTCCTCGTCGGTGTCGTCTTCGCGATCCTCGTGGGCGTGGTGTTCGCGATCCCGGCGCTGCGCACCCGGGGCGTGAACCTCGCCGTCGTCACTCTCGGACTCGGGTTCGCCGTTCAGCAGGTGGTGTTCAGCAACGAGTACTTCACCGGTGACTTCGGGGGGGTCACGACCGTCGGCCGGATCAAGGTGTTCGGTTGGGATGTCAGCGCGGCCGACCACCCGGATCGCTACTTGGTGGTCTGCCTCGCGGTGTTCGTGATCGCGGGGCTGATCGTGGCCAACCTCCGCCGCTCGAGCTCCGGACGACGGCTCATCGCGGTCCGGACCAACGAGCGCGCCGCCGCGTCGTTGGGCATCAGCGTCTTCGGCGCCAAGCTCTACGCGTTCGCGGTCGCGGCCGCGATCGCGGCCTTCGGAGGGATCCTCCTCGCGTTCAAGGACTCCACCGTCGTCTACGGACGCTACGACCCGTTCCAGTCCATCAACACCGTCGGCAACGCGGTCGCCGGTGGCGTCGGCTGGGTGCTCGGCGCGGTGTTCGGTGGCAACCTCGCCCCGGGCGGCGTGGGTTCGATCCCCCTCGACTGGGTCAATCTCGGTTCGTGGCTCATCACGATCGGTGGGGTCACGCTCATCGCCATCGTGGTCCTGAACCCGAATGGCATCGCGAGCGTCGTACTCCACAACGAGCGGGGCATCGGCAGGCTCCGGCTCCGGCTCCGACGCGAACCTCCCCGGGAGCACCTGGTCGACATCGCGCCCGGCACCGTGACGCCCGCGACGCTCGAGGTCGAGAACCTGACCGTCCGATTCGGTGCCGTCGTCGCCGTCGACGACGTGAGCTTCTGCGTGACGCCGGGAGAAGTAGTGGGCCTCATCGGACCGAACGGAGCGGGGAAAACGACCATCGTCGACGCGTTGACCGGCTTCACGAAGCCGACCGCGGGTCGGGTGACCCTGAACGGCACCGCGATGGTGGGACGGTCCTGGGCACCGTCACGGCGTGCGCGCGCCGGGGTTCGTCGCTCGTTCCAGTCCCTCGAGCTCTTCGAGGACCTCTCGGTCGCCGAGAACCTGCGGGCCGGCGCCGACGAACACACGCTGTTCACCGGACTGCGCGACCTGGTCTGGCCCGCGCGATCTGTCCTTCCGCCGGCCGCCGTCAGCAGTGCGCGCGAGTTCGGGCTCGAGAACGACCTCGATCGCCTCCCCGGCGAGCTTTCCTACGGTCGACGGCGACAGGTCGGGATCGCACGCGCGATCGCGTCCGCACCTTCGGTCTTGTTGCTCGACGAACCCGCCGCGGGACTCGACGACAACGAGACGAGCGAGCTCGGCGATCTCGTCCAGGGTTTCGCCGATCGGTACGGCATGGCAGTGCTGCTCATCGAGCACAACGTCGATCTCGTGTTGCGGGTGTGCGACCGCATCGTGGTGCTCGACTTCGGGCGCAAGATCGCCGAAGGCACGCCGGCCGAGATCCGCAGCGAGCCGGCCGTCGTCGCCGCGTACCTCGGTGAGGAGGCACCGCCCGCCTGTGCAGTGCCAGCTCACGGTGGCATGACAACGGGCGGTTCGTCATCGTGAGCCAATCGGCGGCGTCGCTCCTCGAATGCCGTGCGCTCGCCGCCGGCTATGGCGCCGTGGCTGTGGTGCGCGACGTCGACCTCCACGTCGATCCGGGTGAAGTCGTGGCACTCATCGGTCCGAACGGCGCGGGGAAGACCACCACGTTGCTGACGATCGCCGGTGAGCTGCCTGCGATCTCAGGCGACGTCGTGTTCCTCGGCGTGCCGACGAAAGCACCGTTGTTCCAGCGCGCTCGGCGCGGAATGGGCTTCGTCACCGAAGAGCGCTCCGTGTTCATGGCGCTGAGCGCCGAGGAAAATCTTCGGCTCGCCGGGGTCACGCGCGCCGACGCGGTCGATGTCTTTCCCGAACTCGAGCCGCTCATGGGACGAACCGCTGGACTGTTGTCGGGCGGGGAACAGCAGATGCTCACGTTGGCTCGCGCGGTCGCGCGCGATCCCAAGCTGCTGCTCGTCGACGAACTCTCGCTTGGTCTCGCGCCGCTTGTGGTGAAGCGATTGCTCCAGACGGTGCGCAGGGTCGCAAGCGAGAACTCGACCGGCATCCTGATGGTGGAGCAGCATGTTCCCCAGGCACTCAACATCGCCGACCGCGTCTACGTCATGCAGCGCGGACGCATCGTGATGAGCGGAACCGCGGAGGAGGTCCGCGGCCGCATCGACGAAGTCGAGGCAACCTATCTCTCGGATCAAAGGGCCCGCGACGACGGGGGGACGTAAGCCGTGCGCGGCGTGGCCGGGCTCGCGCACTTGCGTCGCGCGGATTCAGTGCGCCGTGGGTTCCGCTGAGCGGAAGAATCGGGGCAATGAATCCGAGTCTGACGCCTAATCGTCGAAGAGCGGCGGCCAGGTGCGTTCGCGGAGGGCGCCGGACGCGGTGCGCATCAGGTAGTCGTCGCGCTGGACCCGGCGCCAGAGGTAGCGCACGTAGTCCTCGTCGGCGACCGCGCCCTCGCGCGCGGCGCGGGCAACCTCGCGCCGCGCCTCGCGCAGCGGCTCGACGCTGCGACCCAAGAGCGCCGAGAGGTCCGCGAGCTCGGCGTCCTCGAAGGCGCGTCCCGAGCGGTCGAGCTCCTTCAGGTACTTGACGACGCGCGCGACGCCCTTCGTCCACTGCGACGCGAGACGATCCTCGATGCGCGGCACGATCACCTGCAGATTCTCGAGCATCGCGTCGTAATACGCGTGCCACGGCTCCGGCGGCGGCTCGTCCGGTAGATCGGCCGGCGGGAGCTCGAAGCCCATCGCGTTCGCGAGCGCTTCGATGGTGAGGCGCCGGTGCAGCATCCCGTAGATGATCCCGTTCCCGATGTCGCGATCTACGGGTTGGCCCTCGCGCGGAACCGATCCCATCGCGCCGGCGCCCGCGGAGTTCGACGTGAGACGTGTCTCGGCGAACAGCCGGTAGTACCAGACGCGTTGCGCATCGATGATGTTGCCCGACAGTTCCTCGTACTCGCGCAACCGATCGGGAAAGTGGGTGAACGTGTCCTGCACGGTGCGCAACGAGAGCCAAGCGATGTCGTCCATCGGATCGCCGTAGTGGGCAAGTTCCCAGTCGACGACCGCGGTGACCTTGCCGTTGTCGTACATGAAGTTGCCCGGGCCGGTGTCACCCTGCACGAGTACGGCGGGCGCGTCGTAGTCGGGCACGTTGCGTTCCAGCCAGTCGAGGCTCAGCGCGACGAGCGGGTCGATCTCGCCGCTCGGCGTGGTCGCGCGGCGGCGCATGTTCGCGATCTCGTCGAACGCGTGCTCGCGCACCGGCTTGATCGGACCGAAGCTGGGGAGAGCAAGCTCGCGCGCATCGAGCCGGTGCAGCGCGGCGAGATTACGGATGAAGTCCTGTGCGACGCGCACCTGCTCGTCGGGATCCTGGATGCGATAGAACCAGTTCTCACCCGAGATCCGCTCCGACAGCATCGCTTCGTGCACCGGATGTACGGCGAGGGTTCGCGGCACGGTCACGTCGGTGTCCTGCAGCGCCATGAACACCTCTGCCTCTACGCGCAATGGCAGGAACGCGGTGTCGGCCGATCTGGTCGCACGGCTGTACCGGAGGAACAGCGGCTCGGCGACGCCGTTGCGGTCGACGTCGACGAACCAGGCTTCGCGGCTCGCGCCACCCGGCACGCGGTTCGTCGCGGTGACCCGTCCGCCGGTCTCGTCCTCGATCCAGCTGACGATGTCGTCTGGCAATGCGAGCGCCGGCTCCGCCATAGTTCGACGGAGACTAATCACCTGCTACGAGATGAGCTCGCTGACGTCGTCACCCGTCATCATCTTCCCGAGGAGGCCGGTGTCGAAGTAGTCGCGCCAGCGCGCGATCTTGCCGTCGCGAACCTCGAAGACGCCCATGACCGGGACCGGGAAGCTCGCGTCGCCGGAGCCGATGTGGTCGATCCGCTCGGTCAGCACCACGCCGCCCGCTGCAGCCGCGTTGCGCATCTCGAATTCATAGGTGGTGGCGAACATCGCCCATTGCCCGGCGAGACTTTCCATCGTCGCGTCGATGCCGACCGACGGGGCCATGCCGATGTTGTGGTACACGACGTCGTCGGCGAGCAGAGGCCGAACCAGGGCCTCGTCCCGCTTGGATACCGAAGCGCAGAACTCCCGCACGATCTCTTCCGGTGACATCGCAGCTCCTTCGTAGCAGTGGAAGATGGTTCACCTACACGTTGTAGGTGGTTAACATACAGCCTGTATGCCAAAGGGTCAACCGCGTGCCGAGCAGGCCGCAACCACGCGCCGGGCGATCCTCACCGCGGCCCGGCGCCTCTTCGTCGAACAGGGCTACTTCGGTACCAGCACCGAGGAGATCGTGGCTGAAGCAGGAGTGGGGACACGTGGTGCCCTCTACCACCACTTCGCCGACAAGCGCGCCCTCTTCCTGGCGGTCTTCGAAGAGGTGGAGCGCGACCTCTCGGCTGCGGGCGGTGGATCTCGGCCGGAAGGCGACGCGCTGGACATGTTGCGGCACGGCCTCCACTCGTTTCTCGATGCCGCCGCGGTGGATCCGGCGGTTCAGCGCATCGTGCTGATCGACGGCCCGGCGGTGCTCGGATGGGTGACATGGCGGGGGCTGGAGGAGCACTACGGGCTCGGATTGATCCGACAAGCCCTCGACATGGGGGTCGCCGAGGGCGTGATCGTCGTGCAACCGACTGAACCGCTCGCGCACATGCTCCTGGCCGTGGTCGACGAAGCCGCGCTCTACATCGCGAACTCGCCCCACAAACGCCGTGCCCGGATCGAGACCAGTCGCGCCCTCGATCTGTTTCTCGACGGCCTTCGTCCCGTCCGCGGGTTGGCGTCCTGCTGACTGCAGATTTACTCTTGACCCAGATTTCGGCCCGAGGGGGTTGCAGGCGTAGCCGCTCGTCTTCGCGTGCAGCGACGCCGCCAGCTACCTTTCGGGTGCAGTCATCTACACCGACGGCGGCCTCGGGAGCGGCATGGTCACCGGCCGGCTCAGCCTCGGTATGTGATCCAGCTCGACATCTGAAATCTCGCGACAACAAAGGGAGACCCCATGAGCGCGCCGTGGAACTACGACCTCTTCATCAACGGTGAGTGGACCGAAGGCGAGGGTGGTGGCCAGATCGACGTGATCGACCCCGCGACCGAGGAGACTATCGGCAGCGTGGCCGAGGCGTCCACGAAGGACGCGGTGCGCGCGATCGAAGCCGCCCGCAAGGCCTTCGACGAGGGGCCGTGGCCGTGGATGAAGCCCGCGGAGCGCGCGGCGGCGCTCATCCGGATGGCCGAGGGTCTCGAAGCGCGCGGCGCCGAGCTCCGTGAGCTCATCGTCGCCGAGACCGGCTCCACCGGGTTCCTCACCGATTTCGTGCAGGCGGGCGGCTCGATCGGGATGTTCCGGTCGAACGCCGAGCAGGTGCAGCACGCCGTCCAGTGGCTCGAGATGAGCCCGCCAACCGGTGGTCCCACGAGTGTCGGTGGCAGCGCGATCGTGCGCGAGCCGATCGGCGTCGTCGCCGCGATCACGCCGTTCAACTTCCCCTTCATGCTGAACACCGTGAAGAGCGCGCCCGCGCTCGCGGCGGGGTGCACGGTCGTGCTGAAGCCGCACCCGTGGACTCCGCTCGACGCGTTCTTCATCGCCCAGATTGCCGAGGAGGCAGGGATACCGCCGGGTGTGTTCAACGTGATCACCGGTCACGCCGACGTGGGCGACGAGCTCACGAGCAACCCGATGGTCGACATGGTCACGTTCACGGGTTCCACCGCCACCGGGCGTCGGATCATGGCGTCGGCCGCGCCCACGGTGAAGCGCGTGCAACTCGAGCTCGGCGGCAAGAGCGCGCAGGTGCTGCTCGACGACGTGTCGGAGGACTACGCGCGCTCGTACGGTTTCGGTGCGGTGCTCGCACACTGCGGGCAGGGATGCGTGATCAATACGCGGCTGCTCCTTCCCGAGCACCTCCTCGACGCGTACAAAGAGGGTGTCGCCGCGGCGGCGCCCATGATCAAGATCGGTGACCCGCGCGATCCGTCCTCGGTGCTCGGACCACTGATCCGCGAGCAGCAGCGCGCGCGGGTCGAGGGCTACGTGGCGTCCGGCGTGGAGCAGGGCGCCGAACTCGTCACCGGCGGGAAGCGGCCCGAAGCGTTCGACAAGGGTTTCTATTACGAGCCCACCGTGTTCATCGGCGCCAACGACATGCGCATCGCGCAGGAAGAGATCTTCGGTCCGGTGCTCACGGTCATCCCGTACTCCGGTACCGACGCCGACGCGGTCCGCATCGCCAACGACTCGATCTACGGCCTCGGTGGCGGCGTGGTCGCGGCCACCACCACGCGCGCGTTCAACGTCGCCCGCCAGATCCGTGCGGGCAGCATGACCGCCCAGGGCGTGGGCCAGGCCGCGGTTGGCGATCTGGGTCCCGGCGGCGGTCAGGGTCCGGGTTGGGGTGCGGGCATGGCCGGCATCGGCCAGACCGGCGCGTTCGGCGGCTACAAGCAGAGTGGTCTCGGCCGCGAGTGGGGCCGCCACGGGCTCGAGGAGTTCACCGAGATCAAGTCGCTCAGCTGGACGTGACCGACTCGTCGGAGCTGTTCGACCTCACCGGCAAGGTCGCGGTCGTCACCGGTGGCAGCCGCGGGATCGGGCGCGCGGTCGTGCTCGGCTTCGCCGCGGCGGGTGCCGACGTGGTGATCGCGAGCCGCAAGCTCGACAACTGCGAGGCGGTGGCGGCCGAGGTCGAGGAGACCACCGGTCGCCACGCGCTCGCGGTCGGTTGCAACGTGGGCCGCTGGGACGACTGCGACCGGCTCGTCGACGCGGCGTACGAACGGTTCGGGCATTGCGAGGTGCTGATGTCGAACGCGGGGTCGTCGCCGCCGTATCCCGATCTCGTTTCCGTCAGCGAAGAGCTCTACGACAAGACGCACGCGCTGAACGCGCGCGGGCCGTTCCGCCTGGGCGCCTTGTTCGGCGCGCGAATGTACGACGGCGACGGTGGATCGATCATCAACGTGAGCACCGCGGGATCGCAGCGACCGAACACCTTCGACTTGCCGTACGCGATGGCGAAGGCCGGTCTCAACGCGCTGACGCTCGGCCTGGCCGGTGCGTACAACCCCAAGGTGCGGGTGAACACCGTGATGCCCGGGCCGTTCCAGACCGACGTCACCAAACACTGGGCACCCGGGACGGTCGACCGCGTCAACGAAACGAACCCGATGCGGCGCATCGGCCAACCCGGCGACATGGTCGGTGTGTGCGTGTTCCTGGCGAGCGACGCGTCGAGCTACGTCAACGGCGCGCAGATCCTCGTCGACGGCGGCTCCTTCCGAAACCTGTAACTCAGCACCCAACTTGCGTCGTTCAGGG
>JBBDHW010000012.1:20399-43964 GCA_040880805.1 Acidimicrobiia bacterium
CCTGAACGACGCAGGTTCGGGGTCAGGTGACGGCGCCGTCGATCTTCAACTGGAGCGCATCGTCGTCGCTGATGCCGAGCTCGCGCAGGATCTCGTCGGTGTGCTCGGCGAACTGCGGCGCGCGCGTGAGCGTGGGCGGCGTCTCGTCGAACTGCACCGGGTTGGCCACCAGCTCGCGTTCGTTTCCTTCCAGGTCGGTCACCGGGAGGATGTAGCCGTTGGCGCGCATCTGCGGGTCGTCGGCGACCTCGAACGCGTCGTTCGTGCGTGACCATTGCCCTTCCATGGTCTCGAGGATCGCCAGCCATTCGGCGTACGGCTTCTCGGCGAATGCTTCCTGGATGTAGCGGCCCGCCTCGCCCGCGTGCTCGATGATCTTCTCGGCGGTGTCGAAGCGCTCGTCGTCGACGAGGTCGTCGAGGCCGAGGTGGCGGCACGTGTCGGCCCAGTATCTTCCCGGCTGGAGTTGGGTGAGGCAGATCCAGCGGTTGTCAGCAGTGCGGTAGAAGCCGACGAGCGGATTGAACGGCTGATGCGGTGGCGAGTCCATGTGCCGCGCCGGAAACGGTTCACCGAGCAGCCGCGCGACCGTCACCGAGAGCGCGGTGGCCCACCCTCCGACTCCGAGCAACGACACGTCCACCACCGAGGGTTCGCCCGTGCGTTCGCGCGCGAAGAGCGCCGCCGAGATACCGCCGGCGATCGTCATGCCGCCGATCGAGTCGCCGTACGCGCCGGCGGGTTGGTCGATCATGCGAGGGGACCCCGACGGCGTCGCGCCCATCGCGCTACCACCGCGCCCCCAGTACGTGCTCATGTCGAAGCCGCCCTTCTCGGCATCGGGTCCGCGCTGGCCGTGCGCGCTGCCGCGCACGTAGATGATGTTCGGGTTGGCGGCGCGGATGTCGTCGACCTCGAGCCGCAACCGTCGGCGCGCGTCGGGTAGGAAGTTCGTGAGGAACACGTCGCTCTGCCGAACGAGCGCATCGAGGACCTCCCGGCCACCTGGTGTCTCGAGCGCCAGGCCGATGCTGCGCTTCCCGCGGTTGGGGTGCTCCATCAGTGGCTGGAACGATCCGGCCCCCGCGCCGCCGGTGCCGATGAGGAGACCACGTTGGGCGTCGCCCGTGATCGCGTGCTCCACCTTGATCACGTCGGCACCCCAGTCGGCGAGCACCGCGCCGGCCGACGGAGTGAAGGTGAACTGCGCCACCTCCACCACGCGGATCCCTTGCATGGGCTGGTGCGTCATCGGGCCTGCCTTCCACGGCTGTGGGCGGGGATCTGATCGGTGTGCAAAGGTAGTGTCCGTGATCGAGCGAACCTTCCCCGTCGTCGACAGCGATAGCCACATATTTGAGCCGGCCGCCCTGTGGGACCAGTACGTGCCGTCGGGCTACGAAGGGCTCGCGCGCTCGGCGCTGTGGCACTTCGAGGACGCCGGGCGCCGTCTCACAGTGCTCAACGGACAGCCCGCGAAGGAGATGAACCGCAGCGCCATCAACCGGCAGGCGATCTGGCGCCCCGGGATGTCGCTCGACGACATCGGCTCGCTCGATCCGTCGATTCCCCACGCGGTCAACCCGGGCGCGAGCGACCCCAGTGCCCGGCTCGCCGACATGGACGCGCTCGGGATCGACCAGGCGATCGTGTACCCCACGCTGTTCCTCGAGTACCACCCGCTCGTCGCCGACACCATCGCTGCCGACGTGCTCGCGCGTGCGTACAACGACTGGGTGGCCGACTTCGCAGCGGCCGGCGACGGGCGGTTACACCCGGTGGCGGTGCTCCCGTTGCAGAGCCTGCCGCTCGCGCAGCGCGAGCTCGATCGCATCGCGGCGAAGGGGTTCCGCGCTGCGGCGCTGCGGCCGATGTTCTATAGCGGCGCCTACATCGAAGGCGACCTGTTCCAGCCACTTTGGCGTCAGCTCGAAGACCTCGGCGTGGTCGCGTGTGTGCACCCGTCGGTCGGGATCACCAACCCGGAGCCCACGTCGGCGGGCGCGCACGCCGAACGTGTCTCGGAGCGGCTCCGCATCGGGCACTCCGTCGCCGAGGCGGTTGCCGGGATCCAGGACGCCGGCGTGTTCCTCACTGCCGCCACCTTCCACGGGCTCCTCGAGGATTTCCCCAACCTGAAGCTCGCGCTCGGGCACAGTGGAGCAACGATGGTGCCGTTGGTGCTCGAAAAGGCGGAGACCTATCTCTGGCTCGGCAGCGGCTTCGGGCGGTCGGGGCCGGTGAGCCTCGAGCCCGAAGAGGTCTTCCACGAGCATCCCGTGCTCACGTCGTTCGACTCGTGGGAGACACCGGTGGCGCGGATGCCCGACGAATTCGCCGACATCGCGGGATGGGGCTCGCGGTATCCCAACCACGACACGGGTACGCCCGCAGAGGCGATCGACATGCTGCGGGCACACGACGTCGACGAAGACGTGATTGCCCAGCTCATGGGCGGCAACGCGATCGAACTGTTCGGTCTCAAGGTTTCGGTTACGACATAGAAATCAAGTAGGAGCGAGTGATGGCACAGCGAATGACGAAGTCCTTCCCGATTTTCGACTGCGACGCGCACGTCAACGACCCGCTCGAGATCTGGTCGAAGTACGTGCCCGAGTCGCAGAAGGAGCTTGTGCACGACGCCTACTGGCGTGACGACACCACCGCGATGACGAACGGCACCCAGTGGTCGTTCGGCGGTGGCGGCGGTCTCTTCCAGGGTTCCTACAACCCGATCTGCATCGCCGGCCCGCAGATGAACAAGAAGATCCTGCGCCGGATCCAGGGAATGACGCCGCTCACCGAAGAGCAGCGCGTCTACCTCGAGCACCAGGGCGCCTACAACGCGGTCGCGCGCACCAAAGAGATGGACCTCATGGGCATCGACCAGGTGCTGGTGATCCCCACCATGATGATCATGAACTTCCCGTTCGTGGAGAACGCCGAGGGCGCGAAGGCGTTCTGCGAGGCCTACAACAACTGGCTCACCGACTGGTGCGCGGAAGTGCCCGGACGCCTGTACGGCGCGGCGATGCTCCCGCTGCAGAGCCCGAGCTACACCGCCGCCGAGATCCGGCGCGTCGCCGATCTCGGACATCCCGTGGGCCTGATCCGCCCCATCGACGCGCGCGGCGCGTACCCGAACAACATCGTTCCCGACGACAACCCCTTCGCCGCGTTCTTCGCCAGTGGTGGTGCTGGTGGGGGCGAGGTGTTCGACGAAGTCTTCAAGACCTTCGAGGAGACGGGCGTGTGCCTCGGCATGCACACCTTCCCCGCGGGTCCTTGGCCCGCGGGCAGCACCGCCGGACCCGGGAAGCTCGTCTCTCCCGGTGAGTACCTCGGCATGGCGGGCGTCGACACGCAGACCCTGTCGTTCATCTACGAGATGCAGACCTGGCTCGCGCAGGTCCTGCTCGGTGGCGTCCTCGACCGCTACCCGAAGCTGAAGATGCTCGTGTTCGAGAGCAACTCCCAGTGGCTCCCGTTCATGCTCGAGCATTGCGACCGGCTGTTCAAGCTCTACCGCAACGAGCGCAACTTCGAGGCGACGCGCCTGCCGTCGGAAGCGTTCTACGAGCAGTGCGCGATCAGCTTCGAGAGCGACGAAGTGCAGACGATGCGGCAGTGGGATGCGTTCGAGAACATCGGCATCTGGGCGTCGGACGCGTATCACCACGACGGCGCCGACTCGTGGAGCGCGATCCGCGAAATGCAGGGAGTCGGTGTTCCCGAGGAAGTGCAGGCGAAGCTCATGGGCGGGAACGCCCGCCGGCTCTACGGCATCGAGCCCAAGACGTTCGTGACCGAGGAGCCCGAGCCGATCGACCGCCCCGACTGGTTCCCCGGCGGCCCCGAGCTCGACGAGTGGGCAAGCCTGGTCGCGCATCCGCGCCGCCACGCGGAAGAGCTCGCGTCGATCGACGACGGCAACGTCGACCAGTTCAACCGCACCGCGCGTCAATTCGCCCGCGCCGCGGCCGACGCTCCGTACTAGACGTACCCGAACCGCAACCGATCAGAGTCCGAGCTCGGCGACGAGCTCTTGGGTGCGGAGCACGCGGCCGGTGTAGCGCATGGGGTCGCCGTCGGCCACGACGTGCACGATCGTCTTCACCGTCACCTCCATCGGCGCGGCCGCCTCGGGGGGCTCGACGGTCCGAGCCGCAACCACGACGGCCATACCGCGCCGCGCGAGTCCGAGCGCGACCTGCCTGCCGATTCCGCGGCTCGCGCCCGTAACAATTGCCACGCGCACCCGATCGCGGCGGCGTCGATCGCCCAGGTCCACGCGGCCCGCCTCAAGGACGGCCCTGACGTCGTGGTGAAGGTCCAGCGGCCGGGAATCGATCGCGTCATCGAGCGTGACCTCGCGGTCATGTCGTGGTTTGCGCCCCTCGTCGAGAAGCGCGCCCCGCAAGCGACGCTCGCGAACATTCCCGCTTACGTCGAGCTGTTCGCGGAGACCATCCTCGAAGAGCTCGACTTCCGGCTGGAAGCGCAGAACATGCTCGACATCGCCGCAGTGCTCGCGGCCACGAAGCAGCGCTCGGTGGTCGTGCCACGACCGCATCCCGAGCTCGTCACGCGCCGGGTGCTCGTGATGGAGCGGCTGCGCGGCTTCAAGATCGACGAGGACGAGGAGATGCTGATCGCGGGCGTCGATCCATCACCGGTGTTCAGCGCGCTCATGGTGGGCTTCTTCGAAGGTGCGCTGGTCCACGGCGTGTTCCACGGCGATCTGCACGGTTGGAACATGATCGTCACTCCCGACGGCCACCCGGGCCTCTTCGACTTCGGCATCACCGGGCGCCTCACCCCGGAAGCCCGGGGTGCGCTCCTCAAGCTGCTCATGAGCGGTACCGCCCAGGATCCACGCGCGCAGCTCGAGGCTTTCCGGGATCTGGGAGGCTTCCCGCGCGACGCGGATCTCGACCGTATCGCCGAGGAACTGCGCATCGACGAGCTACAGGCGATGGCGCCGGCCGAGATGTCACCGGACGAGCTCGCTACCCAGATGCGCGACCTCGTCACCAGCCTGGTCGCGCACGGCGCTCGCTTGCCAAAGGATCTGTTCCTGTTCATCAAGGGGATGGTGTACCTGAACGGCGCCATCGCGACCCTCGCCGCCGACGTGGACATCTTCGGCGAGATGATGGCGGTCCACGCGCACTTCGTGGCCGAACACAGCGACGTGCTGATGTCGGACTACCGCGAGCTCCTAGAGCTCCAGGCGCAACAGAGAGAACGGATGCGCGAGGGCCGTACGCGCTAGAGCGCGAACGCCGGCCCGTCGAAGTGCTCGACCGTCGTGAAGCTCTCGACCGATTCGCGTCGCAACTTGGTGATCTCCTTCACCGGCTTGCCGAGCGGGATCATCGTCGCGAGCGCGTACGGCAACTCGTAGCGGAGGAGCTCTCGGAGAGCGGGCTCCTGGCGCGCGAGCACTGTGGTCAGGTGCCCGCCGTACCCGGCGTTGCGCGCCGCCATCAGGATGTTGTGCGCGAACGGGTAGACCGACCCGCCGGTCGCGAGACTCAGCCGGTCGAGTCCGCTGTCGACGGCGGAAACGCTCGCGAGGTCGAGAAGGACCACCAGGAGCACGGGCACGGTGGCGAAGTACGACGCGTCCATCGGCAGCGGAACGCTCCGCGCCTCTTCGAGATCGACTGCGGGCTCGGTACGCGTGTGTGCCTCGGCCGCGACGAACGGCACGAGCCCGGCCCGACCGTGGGCGGCGTACTCGCGCATCCCGAGGTCGTACAGCTCCGCGATCCGCTGCTTCGAGGCGGAGTCGCGGACGACGATCACGCGCCAGGCCTGGCGGTTGCCGCCGTTCGGCGCGAACCGCGCGTCGTCGAGGATCCGGTACAGCACGTCATCGGGCAGGGGGTCGTCGGTGAACTCCCGGGTCGACGGCGTCGTGCGCATCGCTTGCAACAACTCCATGACGCGAGCCTCGCGCTCGCGCGTGCCACCGCGCCAAGCTCAGGGTCGACAGATGAGATTGACGAGCGAGACGAGGCGCCCGTCGTCGCCGAGATCGGAGATGGCAACTCGTACGAACGCGTCGTCCAGATCTCGGGTCGACACCTCCGCACTCGCTGACACCGGACCCGACCGCACCCGGTTGAGGAAGCGGATGTCGAGGTCCACAACTGCGAGCCCGGCTGACCCGGTCGCGCGCTCGGCCGCGATCTCGGCGAGGAGCGCCTGAGCGCCACCCTGGATCGTCCCGCCCGGGCCGTTGCTGACCCACGGATGAGCGTCCATCTCCACCGTGTTCTCGTCCGGGTAGCGCGGGCGCAGCAGCTCGTCGAACGACGGCGCCGCGATCGCGACGGGCATCGGTGGGGCGCCGAAGCCCGACCCGTGCGCCATGCGCTCGTTCATGAACGTGATCGTCGAGCGCGCGAACGGCTGGCCGACGTCGCCGGTGTGCAAGAGCGTTTCGCCCACGAACAGGCGGCGACCGAGCTTGGCCGGGCGACACACGAGGTGCACCCAGCCGACCGACGGTGGCCGCGCGACGAGCGAGACCCGGAGGTCCACGGTGGGGTTCACCGGACCCGTGGGGAGGAAGCCCGCGACCATGTCCACCATGGTGGCCAAAACCCCGATCCGGGGCCGGTCGGTGCCGGGCGCCAGCATCTCGGGCAGTAGCTCCGCGCGCCCGTGCGTGAAGCCGTCTTCGAAGAAGAGGTCGAGCCCGAGCGATCCCACGAAGCTCAGCGGCTCGGCATCGGTGTGCACGGCCGTACGTATACTCGCCCCCGATGTATCTGAACGAGTTCGCCGACGACCTCGCGCCCCTCGACATGACTGCGTCGCCGGAGTTCGAGAGTCTCCTCCAGAGCGCCACCGACCTCGGCATCCCGCATTCCCCCAAGGTGCGGTACGTGTCGCGGCACACCGTGGTGCGCAGCTTGCGGTTCCACTTCACCGAGTGGGGTGAGCCCGGAGCGCCGGAGATCTTGCTGCTCCACGGCGGCAACCAGTCGGGGCACTCGTGGGATCTCGTAAGCCTGCACCTCTCCGATCGGTATCACGTGTTCGCGCTCGATCAACGCGGTCACGGCGACTCCGAGTGGGCGCGCGATCAGGACTCTTCGATCGACGCCCGGATCCACGACGCGTTGGCGTTCATCGAGGACCAAGGCCTCGAGTCGCCCGTCATCATGGGTCACTCGATGGGTGGCCGGGTCACGATGGGCCTGGCGCTGACGAAGCCGGAGCTCGCGAAGGCATTGGTGATCGTCGACGTCGGTCCGGAACTGAGCCCTGCCGGCGTGGAGGTCATCGCCAACTTCGTGACGCGCAACGTGGAGTTCGACGATCTCGACGAGTTCCTCGACAACGTCGTGAAGTACGACAAATTCCGCACTCGCGAGCACATCGCACGAACGGTGAAGTACAACATGCTGCGCCGCGCCGACGGGAAGTACATCAGCAAGGTCGACCACCGGCGCGTGCCCGTCTCGAACTCAGAGGTCACACTCGACGACGTGAAGAAGATCACCTGCCCCGTGCTGCTGGTACGGGGCGGTGAATCCGACATCCTCGAGCCGGAAGCCGCGCAGCGCTTCGCCGACACGCTGCCCCAAGGCCGGCTCGTGACGGTCCCGAACACCGGCCACAACGTGCACTCCGGGAACACGCCGGGTTTCCTGGAAGCGATCGGCCCATTCCTCGCCGCGATTCACCCCACGTAATTCGCGCCCACCGCGATTCACTGGACCAATGACCTCGTATAGTCAGGTGGACGCGCCAATGAATCGCGCGACGCCGACGATCAGTCGGTTTGGGGAGGGGTCGGGTAATAGCGCGGGTGGTCGGGAAGGTCGCCGGCGGCGTGCGCGCAGATGATCTCGTACACGATCTCGAGCTCGCGGTCGTCGGGCCCGCTTCCGAAGTTGCGTCCGAGATAGTCCGTGATGCACACGCCCCCGAACGCGCGGACGATGCCCGGGTAGTCGTCGATCACGAAGTCGGGCACGACCGGAACGCCGAATTCCTCGAGCCGATTCTCATAGTCCTGCAGCGGCTTGCCGTACACGCCGTGGACGAGATCTTCGAGCCCGTGCTTGCGGACGACGCCCCACCGCACGCCCTCACCCGACCACACGTACACGTGATGACCATCTTCGCGTAGACGCGTGAAGACCTCGTGGGTTCCGGGTCGCAGGGTGGAGTCCCGCCCGAGGATCGTGTAGTCGACGTCGAAGAAGATGTGCATGGTGAAGCACTGAACGCTACTTTCTGGCTTCGCGCTGGTCGCGACACCGACGTGCTGACCGGGGGTTTTGCGAGCGATGAGCACCAGCAGCGACCCGTTCACGGCCGACGACTTCAAGGTGCTCAGCGGGCTCGCGATCGAGACGTGGCAGTCGGGCCTCGACCGAGACTGGTCGGTTCCCGCGGGAGCGCTCCAGTGGAGTTGCCGCACAACCGCCGAGCACACCGTGGACGCGGTCTTTTCGCCGGCGCTCAACCTCGCCTCTCGGCGGCAGCACGCGTACGCGCACTTCGATCTTCTCCGGCCGTTGCCCGACGCGACGATCGCAGACCTCGTCGACGGCCTCCGAGCGGTCACCAACATGCTCTGGGCGCTCATCGTCACCGCCGAACCCGGTACCCGGGCCGTCATCCGCCACCGGCCGGTGATTCAGATTGCCGGGCCGCAGGACTTCGCGCCGCGAGGGGCATCCGAGTTGATCTTTCACACCTACGACATCAGCACTGGTCTCGGCGTGCGCTTCGAGCCACCGCGCGATCTCTGTAGCCGATTGTTGCCACACATCCGCGGCTGGGAAGCACACGAGGCGCTGCCGCGAACCGACGACAGCTGGTCTGATCTCGTTGCGCGATCCGGCCGCCCGCGACCTCTCTGACCGCCGAGCGATCGTCGCGCAGAAACTCGGTCGCGGAGTTCTCCGGGCGGCGGCAAGCTCGCGGGGTGGCAACGGCGCATCTGATCTTCGGCTACTTGGGTGTCGGGAAGACGACGTTCGCGAGGGCCTTGGCCGAACGCGTCCAAGGCGTCCTGCTGTCGGAGGACGAGTGGTACTTGCGGCTGTACGCGGACGGCGCGCGCGATCACCTGGATCTCGAGTGGTCTCAGCGTCTCATTGGCGTTCTCGATGACCTCTGGCCCGAGATCCTCCGCCGCGGCATCGACGTGGTGCTGGACTTCGGCTTCTGGGGCCGCGAGCGGCGCGAGGCAGCCAGGAGGAGAGCAGCCGAGGTCGGCGGCGAAGCGGAGCTGTACTGGGTCACCTGCGATGAGGCGGTGGCGCGTGGGCGCGTCCTCCGCCGGAACAGCGATCCGGGCGCGAGCTTCCAGATTCTCGGCAACGCGTACGACGAGCTCAGAGCCAAGTTCGAGCCGCTCGGCCCCGACGAGCAGTACGAGCTCATCGACACCACCCGCTAGCGGCCGCCGCGTTGCAATGCCTCGTACATCAGGAGTGCGCCGACAACCGCGACGTTCAGGGAGTCCGCGACGCCAAGCATCGGGATCGACACGACGACGTCAGCGGCGTCCCGCCAGATTGTGGCGAGGCCAGAGCGCTCGTTGCCCAAGACGATGGCGAGCGGACCCGCGTATTCGGCACTCCGATACGACACGCGCGCATCAGGATCGGCTGCGACTACTCGGAAGCCATGCTCGCGAAGCCAGGTGAGTACGCCATGGGGGTTGGCGTCGATGACAGGCATGGAGAACACGGTGCCCATGCTCGCTCTGACAACGAGAACCCGTCGGCGATCACAACGCACGTCGCGTCACTCACGACGAGGTCTTCCAGCCGGTGTGGTCGCAGGTGTGCGATCGCAGCAAGTCCGTCGGGACCGTCCCGGTCGACCATACGGCGAAGCACCTGCTCACTGACTTGCAACGCGACCGCGCCGGCGGTGAGGAGATCGCCACAACCTCGTGAGGTTGCGGCCGCGAGAGTTCCGCACGATGTGAACCCTACTGAAGGCAGCCGCGGTCGCCTTCAGGTTTTTCTCGGAGGTCTACGTGTGCCGCTCGCCGCCGCGCCGCAGTCGGTTGAGGGCGGCCGCGTTCTCGATGATGACGGGTTCGATGTCGTCTGCGGGCTCGAAGCCGAGCACTTGGCCGTAGAACCACAACGCGGCCTCGGCGACGCGGACGATGGTCTCGGCCTTGCGGAAGCCGTGCTGTTCGCCTTCGAACGCGAGGTAGGCGAACGGAATGCCCTTCGTCCGTAGCGCGGCGGCCATCGTCTCGGCCTGATCGGGCGGGACCACTCTGTCTTCGAGCCCTTGGAACAGGATCAGCGGGCAGTCGAGACGGTCGGTGTGATGAATCGGGGATCGCTCGATGTACGTGGCCTCAGCCTCTGGCCACGGGCCGATGAGCCCGTCGAGGTAACGCGACTCGAACTTGTGGGTGTCGCGCGCGAGCGCGGTCGCGTCGGCCACGCCGAAGTGGCTGGCACCGGCGGCGAAGACGTCGCGGAACGCGAGCGCGGCCAAGGTCGTGTATCCGCCCGCGCTGCCACCTTGGATCACCATGCGATCCCCGTCGACCTCTCCTCGGTCGGCCAACCACCGCGCCGCGTTCACACAGTCGTCGACGTCGACGATGCCCCAGTTGTCGCGGAGACGATCGCGGTACTCCCGCCCGTAGCCGGTACTCCCGCCGTAATTGACGTCGACGACGGCGAAACCCCGGCTCGTCCAGAACTGCACACCCAGGTTGAGGACCGCGCTGGTGGCACTCGTCGGTCCGCCGTGGCTCATGACGATGAGCGGCGGCCGCTCGTCCGAGGGGCCGACGAAATCCTTGTTGGTGGGCCGGTAGAACAGGGCGTGAGCGGTGCGGCCGGCTTCGGTGGGGAACTCGACCGCCTCCGGCACTGACAGGTACCCGGGGTCGACGCTGCGGTCCCGGCTGCGCTTGATCACCTCGACGTCGCCCGACGGGATCGCGATGCGCACCACGGCTGCGGCTTCCGTTGGTGACGCGGCGAGGGCGAGCACCGCTCCGTCGAGCGGCACCAGCGAGCCGATCGACGCGTACGGGCAGGCAATCTCGGCCAGTTCCCCGTTGGGCAGGATGGACCCCAACCGGTTGAGCCCGTCGGCCGACCACACCGCGACGAGCGTCCCATCGTCCAACACCACGTAGGACGACTGGCCGAACACCCAATCGGGACCAGCGAACTCCGCGCTTCGCGGGGCGAGCGCACCCACTCCCAACACACCGTCGTCGACATACAGGTTCCACCAACCGGTGCGATCGGACACGAAGAAGAGGTGCCCGTCGGGGCTCCAGCGCGGCTGCGAGATCGACTCGGCCGGACCACCGGCAACGCGCCGCGTGGGTCCCACGACCATGTCGTCGTTCACGTCCGCGACCCAGAGCTCGGTGCCGTCCCACGGCATGTTCGGGTGGTCCCAGCACAACCAGGCCAGCTGCCGGCCGTCGGGACTCACGCGCGGCGCGGAGAAGAAGTCGTGACCTGCGACGATCGTCACAGGCTTGCCACCGCCCGCCGGAATCGCCGCGATGTCGTTCACCGCCTCACCCGCACCGTGACGCTCGCGCACGCCGATCACCCAGCGTCCATCCGGAGTGACGCTGAAATCAGCGAACCGGACAGCTGCCGGTGCTGGTGGCTCCGGTGTGGCCGCCACCGGTAGGTCGCTCGATTCCACCCGGTACACGCGCTGGTCCTCGAAGTTGGCGAACCACACCGTGTCGTCGCGGACTGTGTACGAGGCACCTCCGTATTCGTGCACCATCGTGCGAGCCGAGAACCCTGACGGGAAGACATCGGTCGTCTCGCCACTCGGGACGCGGCGCACCAACACCATCCGGCCACCCTCCGACGGCCTCGCTTCGTTCCAGTACACGTCAGCGCCCGATGCGGCTGGCTGGCTCAGCCCCACCGCTTGTTCGACGAGCAACGACGCGGTGATCGGAGACCGCCACGATCCGTACGGCGCGGTCTCCACGGCGACACGACCCGGCACGGCCGCACTCTTGCGCGCACGGGGCCGCGGCGGCAAACCTGAGGCCGTGATCGACGAGCACGTCGACATCCCGACCGCCGACGGCCAGATGAACACCTTCGTGACGTACCCGGAGGAAGGCGGGCCGCACTCGGTCGTGCTGTTCTACATGGACGCGCCGGGAAAGCGCGAGGACCTGCACGAGATGGCGCGCCGGCTCGGCACCGCCGGCTACTTCGTGGTGCTTCCCAACCTCTACTACCGCTCGCTGCGCGAGTTCGACGCGACCGTGGACTTCACAACTCGCGGCGAGCAGATGCGCGAGCTGATGTTCTCGGTCGGTTACGGCATGATCGCCCGCGACACGCAGGCGATGCTCGATTATGTCGACGCCCATCCGGCGGCCGAGGCCTCGCGCATCCGTGCGGTCGGCTACTGCATGAGCGGCCCGTTCACATACGCCGTCGCCGGACAGTTCCCCGATCGCATCCGGGCGGCCGCTTCGGTGAACGGCGTGCGCCTCCACGGGAAGGGCTCGCCGCAGGACCTCACCGAGCACGTGAAGGGCGAGCTGTCCTTCGCGTGCGAAGCGCACCTGCAGGCCGTCTACCAGGCACCGCGTGACGGCGAGGACTGGCCGTTCGTGTCGGACTTCACCGCCGACATGGCCGCGCTGATGGAGCAACGCGAACGCGAGCGTGCCGAACGGGAGGCGTAGCTCAGGCGAGATCGAAGCCGTAGAGCTTCGCCGCATTCCCGCCCACGATCATCGCGGTCTCTTCCTCGGGTACACCGGCGAAGATCCGGTCGATCACTTCCTGGGTGTGTGGGAACGTCCCTTCGTGGTGCGGATAGTCGGTCCCGAACATCAAGGTGTGACAGCCGGTGAACTGCCGGTTGTGAACGGCGACCGCGTCGTCCATGAAGCACGCATGCCCCTGCCGCTTGAAGTACTCGCTCGGCAGCAGTTCCAGCTTGTCGATCGGGCGCTGGTACATGTGGTGCTTCTTGTAGATCTGGTCGAGGCTCTCGAGCACCCATGCCAGCCACGCCGCGCCCGACTCGACGACTGCCCACTGCAGGCGTGGGAACCGTTCCAGCACGCCACTCGCGCACAGGTACGAGACCACGTGGGGACCATCACCTTGGGCGAAGAGCACGTAATTGATGGTGGGACCGCCGGGGCCGCGCTCGCCCTGCGGCACGTGCCCCGTGCCGATGTGGAAGTTCGCGACCATGCCGCTGTCTTGGAGCGCCGCCCACAGCGGGTCGTAGTCATCCCGGTTGTAGGGCAGGTGGGGCTGCTGCGCCGGCAGGTTGATGCACCGGAAGCCGAGCCCCGCGGCGCGCTCCACCTCGGCGACCGCGGCGGGAATGTCGGCCACTGCCAACGCCGCGCTCACGGCAAAGCGGCTCTTGTGCACCGACTGGTTGAACACTTCGGCCGACCAGTCGTTGAACGCGCGCGAGATCGCCAGGTCGATACGTGGGTCGGGTGAGTTGTCGAAGAACAACGGTCCGAAGATCACTTCTCCGTGCACGCCCTCGCGGTCCTGGTCGCGGATGCGCAGCTCCGGATCCCAGCCGCCGGCGCGGCTTCGCTCGAGATCCTCCTCGTCCATGTTCGCCATCATGCGTTCCATGCGCTTGCGCATCTTGGCGATGGCCGCGTCGTCGGCATCTTCCTCGCTCAATCGTATCAACGAGATCTTCTCCCGGAACTCCTTCGGCACGCGCTTCGCGAGCTCGTCCCCGGGCACGTTGACGTGACTGTCGGTGGAGATGACCTTGTGCTTCACCTCGACGCGGGTGGCGGTCGTCATGTGCGTCCCCTTCTCTCTTCTCTCGGCTCAGCCGGTCGGAACACCGGAATCTTGTAGTCTCCGCCCGGCAGCTCGACGAGCTCGGCCGCGACGCGCATCCCCACGCTCACCTCTTCGGGCTCGATGCCGACGATGCGCGTGGGGAGCCGCAAACCGGGCTGCTCGTCGAGGTCGACGAGCGCGACCACGTACGGGATCGCGTCCTGATAGCCCACCACTGACGGCTGGCGTTGCACGATGAAGCTGTAGATGGTGCCCGTGCCTGCCACTTCTTCGAACGCCGTGGCGCCGGCGCAGCGCCGGCAGCGTTCGAGCGGTGGTTGCAGCCACAAACCGCACTCGACGCACCGGCACATCGCAAGGCGCCCGTCGGCGGTCGCTTCCCAGAAGCCCTCGGAGTCGACGTCGGGCGCGGGTTGCGGCGGATACTGCGGGGCCGTCATTGCGCCTCCGTCGCGTAGATCAAGGCGCCGCCGAACGGGCCGGCACCGGCGGTGACGAGCGCGGTCTCGGCATAGGGCACCTGGCGGTCGCCCGCGTCGCCGCGCAACTGCAGCACGGCCTCGTAGTGGTGGTTCAACCCGTGGAGGTAACCCTCCGAGAGCAACCCGCCATGCGGGTTCACGACTACGTCGCCGCCATACGTCGCGCGGCCCTCGCGGAAGAAGTCGCCGACCTCACCTTTGCCGCAGAAGCCGAAGTCTTCGAATGTGGCCATCACCGTGTACGTGTAGCAGTCGTACATCAGGGCGACGTCCATGTCGCTCGGCTGGAGCCCAGTGCGCGACCAGAGCCGGGGTGCCGCGTCGCGCGAGTACATGCAGGCCATGTCGTCCCACTCGAACACCGAGCCGCCCTGGCCATTCGAGTCGGCGACGCCGAGCGGGTAGATCGGACGATGCGGCAAGTCGGCCGCGCGTTCAGCCGACGTGATCACGAGCGCGACGGCACCGTCGACCTCGTAGCAGCAGTCGAACACGCGGAACGGCTCGTTGACCCATCGACCTTGGAGATAGTCGTCGATGGTGATGGGCGTGCGCGCGATCGCGTGTGGGTTGTTTACCGCGTGGGCACGCTCTTGCACGGCAATGGCGCCGAGGTCCTCCGAGGTAGAGCCGTACACGTGCTGGTGGCGGCGGCACCACATCGCGAACCATTGCGGCGGTACGAGATAACCGTGCGGCGCGGCGAACTGTCCCTCTCCCGGCGCCAACACGCGGTCCATCGCCTTGCCGTACCGCGTGCCCGAACCCAGCACGCGGTAGACGACCACCACCTCCGCCTGGCCGGTGACGACCGCGGCGGCCGCGCCGGCGACCACCGAGGCCACTGCGTTGCCGCCGCCCATCACGCTCACGCACCAGCCCAGGTCGTCGATCCCGATCGCGTGTGCGACCTGCATCGGCGACGCGGAGTCGCCGGTGGAGTAGCAGGTGAACCCGTCGACGTCGCTCGGCGCGAGCCCGCAGTCGCGCAACGCATCGCGCGCGGCTTCGCTGACCATCCCCAGGGTGGTGCGTCCCGACTTCCTCACGAACGGCGTGCGCCCGATCCCCACGATCGCCGCACCGCTCAACGCGCTCTGTGCCATCGCCATCTCCTCTCGTAAAGATCTTAGGAAGCCGAGGCGGTCGCCGCTCCGGCCTGGTCGAGGCGTGCTCGTTCGTCGACAGTGAGCTCGAGCCACGCGGCGTCGAGGTTGTCGTCGGCATGGGTGATCTTCGTGGTTCCAGGGACGGGCACCATCGCCGGCGAGTGGGCGAGCAGACGTCCGGGTCGGGGACGTGCATCTCGTAGAGATCGATGCACTCGACGCGGAGCCGGCGCAGGCTCTTGTCGCACTCCTCCTTGATGTGCTCGGGTCGGCCCAACGGAGGGAGTGACCGCATGCCCGGTTCGAGCTTCCCCGGTCGGAATCCTGCGTTCACGCCGCGGTCGACGACGCGGCGGTACAGCCGCACCGCCTCGCCGCGGTCGCGGCCGCCCTCCGCGTTTCGAGCACCCGACACGCGCATCGCCCCGAATCCCAAGCGGCGCACCGTGTGGTCGCCGATGGTGACCGTACCGACGTCGTCGTCCGCGAGCGCGCGCTCGCTCATGACGCTTGCGCGGGGAAGTGACCCGTGCACATGCTCTGTGTTTGCACGGCGCCCAGATCATGCCCAGTACCGCGCCGTTCTCCCGAAGACGACGAAAGTGACTCCCCAATGACCGAATCGTTGACGTGGATGCCGGCATGGCAGATCCGCGATCTGATCGGCAAGCAGGAGATCTCGCCCGTCGAGGTGACCGACCACTTCCTCGGTCGCAACCCCACGGTCACGATCGGTCCTCTCGCGCGCGACCTGAGGGATGCGGCGATCACGCTCCAGGCCATGGCCGGGCCCGCCGGGCGCGACTTCGACTGCATGCAGAACGACCCACCGGACTGCGTGACCGGTCTCGATGCCGGTATCGGAGGGATGCGGTTTGCCTGGACCGACGACTACGGCCTCACGGAGATGTACGCGTTCGAGCAGAGCCCGCGCGTCATCCAGGCGATTCGCGGCGTGGCCATGAGCCTCGCCGACCTGGGTGCCGAGATCGATTCCGTCGACGAGACCTGGGAAGACTTTTGGGACGGGTACGTCGCCACGAACTACCTGTTCGGAGGTGGTCCGACGGGCACGATGGAACCCCCGAAGCGCGAGCAATGGATCAGCGCCATGGACGTGCGCCAGCGGAACTGGACGAAGTTCCGAAGTGTCTTGCGCGACCACGACGTGATCCTCAGCGCGACGGCCCAGATAGTCGCGCCGACGATCGAGGACTGGGCCGACTACTGGGTGGGCAAGGGGCCGATGCCGTTCCCGCACGGCACGTTCGCGCCGCACTACACGAGCCACACGCACATGTTCAACTGGCTCGGGTTCCCGGCCGTGAGTGTGCCGGCCGGCTTCCTCGACGCGAACCCTCGCGACGAGCAGCCGCCGGTCTCCTGAGCGCAAACGCTGCGATGTCTCTCGATCTCACCAACGACGAGTTGCTCACCACTACGCGCACGGTCCGCAAACGCCTCGACTGCGATCGCCCCGTTGAGCACGACGTGATCGAAGAGTGCGTGCGCATCGCGATGCAAACACCGTCGGGTGCGAACCAGCAGGGCTGGCAGTGGGTGTTCGTCGAGGATCGCGCCACCAAGGAAGCACTCGCGAAGCTCTACCGCCGGGTCTTCGACGTCACGTACCGCGTGATGCCGATCGCGACGTACGACGATCCTACGTCGCAGGCCCAGGCGGTCCGGCGTCGCGCATCGGCGACGTGGCTCGCCGACCACTTCGAAGACGTGCCGCTGATCATGGTGCCGTGCCAGGCGGGGCGGATCGACGGCGCGGGTGTCGGTGCGCAGGCCGGCTTCTGGGGATCCCTCCTCCCCGCGATCTGGAACTTCATGCTCGCGCTGCGCAGCCGGGGCCTCGGCTCGGCATGGGTCACGATGAACCTCGGGCATCCCGATGGCGAGCGCGACACGGCGGACGTCCTCGGTATCCCGTACGAGCGGTACACCCAAGCCGGGATGTTCCCCGTGGGATACACCGTGGGCACCGACTTCAAACCGGTGCCCACGCCCGACATCCACGAGGTCGTGCACTGGGACCGCTGGTAGCGCGTTACGCGCCGGCGCGCGCTTCGTGCTTGGCCGCGAGCACGACCGGGGGCGCTTCGCGCCAGCTGGCGATGCCGTCTTCGGGAAGCGCGGCCGGCATCCGGTTGTCGTGCACCTCGGCCCAGTGCGAATGGTTGAGCTGGTGGATCGTGAAGCATGCCGCCAACGCGTTCTGGAAGCCCATGTTGTCGACGCTCTGGTTGACCGACTCCTTGATGAGGAGCGCGGTCATCGTGGGGAGGGCTGCGATCCGGCGCGCGAAATCGAGCGTGCGATCGGCGAGCTCGTCGGTGGGGAAGACCTTGCTCACCATGCCGAGCCGGAATGCCTCCTCGACGTCGAGCGCGTCGCCCGTGAGCATGAGCTCCTTCGTCTTGCGCGGTCCGAACTCCCATGGATGCGCGAAGTACTCCACGCCGCACATTCCCAACCGGGTGCCGACCACGTCGGCGAAGCGCGCGTCTTCCGCTGCCACGATGAGGTCGCAGGCCCACATGAGCATGAGACCCGCGGCGTAGACCGTGCCGTTGACCTGGGCGATGGTGATCTTGCGCAGGTTGCGCCAGCGCTTGGTGTTCTCGAAGAAGTAGTGCCACTCCTGGAGCATCCGCCTCTCCGCGCCCTTGCGGGTGGCGCCGTTGATCGAGAACGTGGGGTGCGCGTCGGGCCCACCCGGCCGTTCGGCGATCGCTTCCTTCGAACCGAGGTCGTGCCCCGACGAGAAGATCGGGCCCGCACCACCGAGGATGACCACCCGAACCGTGTCATCCGCCTCCGCGCGGAGGAACGCGTCGTCGAGCTCCACGAGCAGGCCGCGGTTCTGCGCGTTCCGGCTCTGCTCGCGGCTGAGCATGATCCGCGCGATCGCGCCGTCGTCGAGGGTCTCGTATGTGACGTACTTGTACTCAGCCATGTTCACCGATCCTGTTCGTTGATGTGGACCTTCAGCCTTGCGCGCTCTCGACCTCGCTCGCGAGGGGGGTACGGCACGGCGAGGTCGAGGAACGCGCGAGATTGCCACGCATCGGGCGCTTCATCCAATTGCCGGTGCAGGACGGAAGCGCGGCATGGCGTAGGTATCGGTGACCTTCTCGAAGACAACCTGCACGGCGTCGCCGACGCGCACCGTTTCGGGATCGCAGTCGAGGATGTTCGCGATCATGCGCGCACCTGCTCCTTGCGTGCCGTCGAGGTTGATCACTCCGGAAACATACGGGACCACCTCCGCGAGGTGCGGTGCGAGTGGATGGCGGACCACGGTGAACGAGTAGATCGTGCCCGTTCCGGGCTCCAACCTCGACCGCACCAACCACGGCAATCCCGACCAGCCGTCCACTGCCGAACCCGCCGAAGTTCCTCACCTCACCATGCCGCGCTGAGACGAAGATCGAGCATCACCTCAAGCCCTGGCTGAACCTCACCATGCCACCGCTCCGTCGCGGCGCAACCTCGCTGCCTCGTCGGTGTCGTAGCCGAGTTCGCGGAGGATCTCTTGCGTGTGCGCGCCCACGACAGGCGGAGGTCGTCCAATTCGCGTTGGCGTCTCGGAGAAGTCGAGGAACCGGCCCGGCTGCTCGAGTCGTCCCCACACGGAGTGCGTGTAGTCGGTGACCCAGCCACGCTCGATCACCTCGGGATCGTCGAACCACTGCTGTCCCCACGACTCCGACGACACTTCGCATGGGACGCCGTGCGCGTCGAGTGTGTCGAACCATTCCACCGCGGACTTCGACGCGAACGCCTCCTCCAGGATCGATGAAAGCGTCGGGCCCGGATCGTCGACGAGCTCGGGACGGCCGATCGCCGTGCAGAGCGACCGCCAGTGCTCGTCGCGGACCGCAGCGATACAGAGCCAACCGTCGAGCGTCGGGTAGAGGCGGTACAAGGGACCGAGACCCATCTGGAGACGGTCGAGGTGCGGGCGGGTCGCGAGTTGCTCCGGCCCGACGAACGCGTCGGACGCAAGGAACACCGCGCCCGACAGGATGTCGGCCGCCACCCATTGCGACGTTCCGGTGCGGTCGCGTTCCCGGAGCGCCTGCAGCACGCCGATGATCGACAGGAGACCCGCGGTCGCGTCGCACATGCCGAAGCGATACCAGGTGGGATGGCCGCCGCTCGGCGTCGCGCCCTGCTCGTACTCGTGCCCCGCGATTGCCTGCCCCATCTGGTCGACGCCCGGCCAAGTAGCGAGCGGTCCCGTGTTGCCGTACGAGGTGAGGTGGCAGTACACGATGCGCGGGTTCACCGCCTTGGCTTGTTCGTATCCGAACCCGAGGCGTTCCGCCACGCCCGTGCGCAGGTTGTAATGGAGCACGTCGGCCGACGCGATCAGGTCGCGCGCCACTCGTTGTCCGTCGGCCGACTTCAGGTCGATCGCGATCGAGCGCTTGCCCCGTTGGCACGCGGCATACGTCGCGTCGGCTTCGGTACCGACCCGCGGGCCGATCGGGTCGATCTTGATGACGTCGGCGCCGAGATCGCTCAACACCATCGGGCCGAACGGGCCGGCCAACGCGGTGCCGAAGTCGAGCACGCGGATTCCCTCGAGCGGATGCGCGAGCGACGAGTCGGCCGACGGCACCGCAGGGATCGTCGTGAGTGCCGCGAGCGAGTCGAGCACGGACGCGGTGTGCTCGCCGACGCGGGGCGGAGGAGAGGGAACCACCGGCGTGTGGTGCTCGAGGCGATACGCGTGGCCGAACTGCTTGACTGCGCCGACGCCCGGCACGTCGACGACGACCGACGCGCCGTTGTGCACCACCTGCGGATGGTCGAGGCCGTCCTCGGCGCTGCCGATCGGCTGGCACGACACGTCGTTGCCCTGGAGCAGTGCGACCCACTCGTCGCGGTCGCGTTGGAGGAAGACGTCACGCACCGCGTCGAAGAACGCGCGGCGCGATTCGTAGCCGCCGGTCATCGCCACCGTGGTGGGGATCGAATCCGGGTCCTTCCCGAGGTGATGCAGTGCGACCCCGAGCCCCTGGAGCATGGGATGGAACCACTCGCCGTCGCGCGCCTCGAAGCACGGGGTGGGAGGCAGGTCCTTGAAGCGCCACAAGTCCGTGAGCGGTGGCGTGGGTGTCTCGGCGCGCTTCCAGATCTGAGTCATGTAGGTGAGCGCGCCCTGGGCCAGCGAGGTCTCGACCCATTGCCCGCGTCCGGTTCGGTCGCGCGCGAACAGCGCCGCGTTGATGCCGACCGATGCGATCAGCGCGGCACCGAAGCTCGGCAGGGGTAGGTGCAGGAACACCGGACCGGGCCGGAGACCAGGCTGCTCGTTCTGGAGTCCCCATCGCGCTTGGACCAACGCGTCGTAACCGGGGCGATCGCGCGAAGTGCCGGTTCGTCCGTACGCAGTGATCGAGCAGTACACAACGCGAGGGTTGTCGCGTTGCACTGCGTCATAACCGATGCCGAGTCGCTCGGTGGTGCCCGGCGAGTAGCTCTCCACGACGACGTCGGCGGTGGCCATGAGGCGGCGGCACGCCCCGCGATCGACGTTGTCGTGAAGGTCGAGGATCACGCTCTTCTTGTTCCGGTTCCACACGGTGTAGCCGGGGGTCGCGCGAAACGGATCACCGCCGGGTGGCTCGACCTTGACGACGTCGGCGCCGTAGTCACCGAGCAACATCGTCGTGAGCGGCCCGGCAACACCCCACGACAGATCGACGACCTTCAAACCTTCGAGGATGGACACGCCGCATCATGACGCGCGCCTCGGCTGCGCGCCACGCCGGATGGGTAGGCTCACTCGACAGTTGCGTCACCTTGGATGGAATGGGGGAGCCATGGACGATCGGTCTCGGTACGACGGCAAGCGCGCGCTCGTCGTCGGCTGCTTCTCGGGAATGGGCGCGGCTACGGCGAAGATCGTGCAGAGCCTCGGAGGCGAGGTGCACGGCATCGACTACCGCGAGCCCGACTACGACCTCGCCGGGTTCACCAACTGCGACCTGCGCAACAAGAGTGAGATCGACACGGCTCTTGCATCGCTGAGTGGACCGATCCACGCGGTGTTCTACTGCGCAGGCCTTCCGCAGACGCATCCGCCCGTCGACGTCATGCGCGTGAACTTCGCCGCGATGCGGCACGTCGTCGAAGGTGTGCACCCGCTCGTCCCGAGCGGTGGTGCGGTCGCGATCATCTCGTCGAACGCCGGCCTGCAGTTCATGGACCACATGGGCCCCATCAACGAGCTCCTGGCCACCGATGGATTCGACGGCGCCGTCGCATGGTGTGAGCAGCATCCCGATCTCGTCGCCGACGGTTACACCTTCTCCAAGGAAGCCATCATCGTGTACACGATGCAGCGGGCGCTCGCGGTGGTGGGCGAGGGCGTGCGCGTCAACTGCATCAGCCCCGGACCGACGGACACGCCGATGATGCCGGAGTTCGAGAAGGCTGCCGGTCCCGAGCTGATCCGCGCGTTCTGGGGCCCGATGAACCGGCAGGCGCAGCCCGAGGAGATGGGATGGCCCCTGGCGTTCCTCAACAGCGACGCGGCCAGCTTCATCACCGGGCTCAACCTCCTCGTCGACGCCGGATTCGTGGCCGGCGTGACGACCGGCGCGATCGACTTGGCCGCACTGTTCGCTGCGGGCATGGAGGCGATGGCGGCACGGCAGGCCTGACCTGCAGGGGCGACTTGACGCTAGTGCCAAGTGTCGCCATTATGTCAGCTGCGAGCCCGCGCCCACACCCGGACCGCGCGCCGTTAGGGGCGATCGAATCGACGCCGACGCCGAAGGCGTTCACGTCGCCCGATAAGGGGGGATCAGTTCGATGTCACGAAAATTGTTGGTCAAACTGCTCGTCGCGGTGACGGCCTGCTGTCTCATCAGCACGGCGTTCGCGACGGGCGCCAGTGCGGCTGCGAGCCCGTTCCCGAAGACCGGCGCGTGCGACAAGTCGCTGGCTCCGATCGGGGTGGCCATCATGACGGTGTTCGAGTCGCCGCAGCTGTCCCTGATCGACCAGGTGGACGCGATGAAGGCGTCGGTCACCGCGTTCAACAAGAAGTACGAGGGCGTGGGCGGGCACTGCCTGAACCTCACCACCTGTGACGAGGAGAACGACCAGAACAAGGCCGAAGAGTGCGCGCGGTCGCTCGTCGGCGACAGCAAGATCGTCGCGACGCTCAACGACACGATCGTGGCCGGCGGGAACACGAAGGCCGTCGCGGAGATCTTCACCAACGGTGGTCTCCCGCGCGTCGACAGCAGTCCCAACACCGACGACCTGGCCTCCGCGAACGTGTACGCGATCGGTGGCGGCGGTGTGGGCACGACGTTCATGATGGCGCCACCGCTGCTGCAGACCAAGCACAAGAAGCTGTACATGATCGGCGTCGACACGCCGACCATCGCGCTGCTCCCGCCGATCATGGAGCCGATGCTGAAGAGCTACGGCGCCGAGTGGGTGGGGCTGTCGAAGGTGCCCGGCGGCACCACCGACTTCCAGCAGTTCATCCTGGCGGCCGAGGACGCCGGTGCCGACGGCGTGGTGCTGCCGCTCGGCGAGAACGAAGCCGTCCAGGTACTGCGCGCCGCGCAGCAACTCGACACGGATCTCGACTTCTCGGCCAGCCTGGGAACCTTCGGCACGGCCGACGTGAAGTCGTTCGGCAAGTTCGCCAAGCAGATCCACTTCAACGCCGAGCTACCCCCGATCACCGGCGACGCCGCACGGTGGCCGATCCTGCCGGTCGTGATCAAGGACCTGTCGGCGTCGGGCAAGAAGGAGCTCCAGAAGGACCAGATCAAGAGCAGCCCGTTCCGCTCGTGGGTCGCGGTCTACCACTTCAAGACGATCATGGAAAACTTCGGCGACCCCGACAACGTCACCCGGGAGTCGGTCACCACGGCCATGAACGCGGCGAAGGACGTCGAGAGCTTCGGGCTCATACCGCTGTGGGCGCCGAACACGACGGAGCCGGTGCTCTCGTTCAACCGGATCTCGAACGCGTGGTACTACAGCGTGGGCTGGAACGGGAAGAAGTTCGTGGTCGCCAAGAAGCAGCTCAACCTGGTGAAGGAGCTCGACGGCGACCAGGGCTACGCGCAGCCGTCGGCCGCGTAGGTCATCGCGACGAAGTACGTCGCGCCGGCGTGC